>JAGWYI010000053.1 GCA_018969455.1 Bacteroidota bacterium
TTGGAGGAAGCCGCGGTGATTATATTCGTGGTGGATGTTCAAACTGGTATAACCGACCTCGATGAAAGTTTGGCCAACATGTTGCGGCGCAGTTCCAAGCCGGTTTACCTTGCCGTAAATAAGGTAGACAGCAACAAGAATCTGGTGGATGCCAACGAATTTTGGGGTCTGGGTTTTGACAACACCTTTTTTATTGCAGCTGTAAGCGGCAGCGGTACGGGCGATTTACTCGATGCTGTGGTGGAACACCTGGAGCCGGAACCGGAATTGGAAACAGAATTGCCCAAATTTGCGGTAATCGGTCGTCCCAATGTGGGTAAATCTTCCCTAACCAATGTACTGCTGGGAGAAGAACGCAACATCGTTACCCCCATTGCCGGCACCACCCGCGATCCCATTCACACCCTGTACAACAAGTTTGGAAAGGCATTTATCCTCATTGATACAGCCGGCATCCGAAAAAAGGAAAAGGTGGAAGAGGATCTGGAATTTTACTCGGTTATGCGCGCCATTCGGGCTGTGGAGGAAGCTGATGTGTGTATGCTGGTGCTGGATGCGACACAGGGTATTGAACATCAGGACATGAACATTTTGCGGCTGGCCCAAAAAAGGCACAAAGGCATCATGATTTTGGTGAATAAATGGGATTTGATTACCGAGAAGGATGCGAATACAGCCCGTAATTACGAGCTGGCCATCAAAGCCAAAATGGCGCCATTCAATGATGTTCCCGTGCTGTTTATTTCTGTTTTGGAAAAGCAGCGCATCTTTCAGGCACTGGATAAGGCCATGGAAGTGTATGAAAACCGGGGCAGAAAGGTAAAAACTTCCGAGTTGAACGAAATAATGCTCGAATTGATTGAACAAACGCCCCCGCCCTCGGTAACCAATCGATATCCTAAGTTTAAGTACATCACCCAATTGCCCAAACCTTACCCGGCTTTTGTGTTTTTTGTCAACAACCCGAATTATGTGCGCGACTCTTACAAAAACTTCCTGGAAAATCAGTTGCGCAAGCACTATAATTTCTGTGGCGCGCCTATTGAAATCTATTTCCGAACCAGCTAGAACCAACAGCATCGTATTGTTGGACAAACCAAAGGCAACGATTGACTTTCTGGTGCGTTTGTATTTAAAAACTCGTATTATGGCTAAACATTTCCGTTATCTCGTCCTGTTTTTAACCGCATTATTGGGGTCTTGTAAAGACGATCCCGAGCAAATACCGGCCTACCTGAACATCCAGAAATTCACGGTAAACGAGGTTGGCAGTGCTCGTTTTCAAGAAATACCAGAGGTTTGGGTATATGTAAATGGCGAATTTTTAGGTGATTATACCTTGCCTGCGCTGGTTCCTGTGTTGGCTTCCGGTGATACAGAATTGTGGCTGTATCCGGGAATTAAAGAAAATGGCAATCCGGCAACACCCAATATTTACGATTTTCTTTATCGCTATGTTAAAGGCGTTCAATTAAAAGCGGGTGAGGTTTCAGCCCCCATCAATCCAACAACCAGTTACAAAAGCGAATCTATTTTTGCATGGCCCATTGAGCGTACTACTTTTGATGGCAATTCCAATGTACAATTTGAAGACCGGGATGCCGATCTGGGTTCTACATACACCATCAGTGCAAGCGACGGGTTTGACGGGCGCTCCCTCTTCATCGCGGTAGATTCACTTCATCCCCAAATTGCGATAGCCAGCGAATCGGCCGATCTGCCAACCAGCGGCGAGCGCCAAACCTGGCTTGAACTGCATCGAAAAAACGATGTGGTTTTCCGCTTGTCGCTCATCGGTTACGACTTGGGAGGTTCGGAAAAACAATACCCGGTGTACGAATTTAACCCGGTTGATTCCTGGAAAAAAATATACATTAACCTGACCGACTACTTGTCAACTTCGCGCCACAGCAAACATAGATTGTATTTTCAGGTAGACTTGCCCAAAAATGCCAACGGAAAATACACACAAAGCAACGGAACAGTCGGGTTAGACAATGTCCGCCTGGTTCATTTTTAATGGTTTCTTTCCCACGAACAAAACGACTGCGATTTGCCACGCCAACAACGACAACGAGACACGCTGCGCTATACCCTTGCCGATTTTATCATGGCCATGCTGGCCTGGGCGCTCTTTTTTTTATATCGGAAAACCCTCGAAGGCGCACCCATATCGGGCAATGTTTTCCATGATCCCAATTTTTATTTTGGCATCCTGATCGTCCCAACAGGCTGGGTGTTGCTTTACAGTATTTTCGACCATTACGTAGACATTTACCGGCTTTCGCGGCTGTCGACCCTGACAAGGGGATTTTTCATGGCATTTTTGGGGGTTACTTTTCTGTTTTTTACCCTCATCCTCGATGATGTGGTGCGCGATTACCACACCTATTACCGCTCTTTTTTGGTTTTGTTTGGCTTGCATTACATCCTGACCTCGCTTATGCGCATGATCCTGCTCACGCGCGCAAGCCAAAGACTGAAGTCGGGTAAAGTAACCTTTAATACGATTTTGATTGGCGGAAACCAAAATGCGGTGGATTTATATCTGGAAATAAGCAATCGAAAGAAGGGGCTGGGAAACAAATTTTTAGGTTATATTGATACAAATGGCGGGCACGACCAGGCATTGACAGCGTATTTGCCCCGTTTGGGAAATTTGTCTGATTTAGATCAAGTTATCCGGGAGCAGGATGTGGAGGAGGCTATCATTGCCATTGAAACCAGCGAGCACAACCTTTTGCGCAGCATATTGAATGTCCTGTTCGATTATTCCGATCGGGTTTTGGTGAAAATCATACCCGACATGTACGACATACTGCTTGGTTCGGTAAAAATGAACCATGTATTTGGAGCAGTATTGATTGAAATCAGGCAAGAACTGTTGCCCAAGTGGCAGCGCAGCATCAAGCGATTGCTGGATGTGTGCATCAGTGGTTTGGCCTTGCTGCTGTTGTCGCCTTTGTTGTTGTATATTGCAATCCGGGTTCGAATGAGTTCCAGGGGGCCAATCATTTTCAGCCAGGAACGCCTGGGTTTGCATGGAAAGCCCTTTACCATTTTCAAGTTTCGGTCGATGTATCTGGAGTCGGAAAAAACAGGCCCGCAGCTTTCACGCGACAACGATCCGAGGTGTACGCCCTGGGGTGCATTTATGCGAAAATACCGTTTGGATGAGTTGCCCAATTTCTGGAATGTGCTAAGGGGCGATATGTCGCTGGTAGGTCCAAGGCCGGAACGAAAATATTACATTGATCTTATCCTGGAGCAAAATCCGCATTACAAGCATTTACTCAAAGTAAGGCCAGGCATCACCTCATGGGGGCAGGTAAAATATGGATATGCCTCTACGGTGCCGGAAATGTTGCAACGCTTGCGTTTCGACTTATTATACATCGAAAATATGTCCCTTGCACTTGATTTTAAAATTATGTTCTACACCGTTCTGGTGTTGTTGCAAGGTCGCGGAAAATAAAAAAAATCAGGCAGAGAAGGAGGTTCCGCAGCCGCAGGTAGCGGTTGCGTTGGGGTTGTTGAACGAAAAGCCGCGGTTGTCTAGCCCATCTACAAAGTCGATCTCCATCCCGATCAGGTAAATGGCATGCGCTTTATTCATGATTACGGGCAGGCCGCCAATTTCAAACACATCATCGTTTTCTTTTCTTTCGTCAAATCCCAATACATAGGTGTAGCCGGAGCAGCCGCCGCCCTTTACCCCGATGCGCAAAAAATAATCGGCGGGCACATTTTCTTTGCTGCGAATTGCGTGCAGTTCCTTCAACGCAGGGGTGGTAATTGCTACGGGAGCTTGCTCAATCACGGTTTCCATATCCAGACAAGTGTTAATTTGCGGTAAAAGTACACACAATAAACGAATCAACAGTGGAAAATGTTTAGGCCAAGTACTACATTTGCAACCCTTTTTTTAATGGACTTTTTTTTCAATCAATACGACACACCCGAGTTCAAATGGAAAGCTTCCTGGAGATCCTGAAATATACCATTCCAGGCCTGATTGTATTTGCAACGGCCTATTTCCTTCTTAAAATGTTTCTGGACGACCGTCAGTTGCTTTTTCAGCAACAAATGCGTGCGGAAGGCATGAAAACAACCCTCCCTATACGTTTGCAAGCCTACGAAAGGCTTTCTCTTTTGTGCGAACGGGCCAGTTTGCAAAACACCTTGTTGCGCATTCGGATGCCCGAAATGACAGTTTCAACCCTCCGCGCCAGTTTGATGCTGGCCATCAGCCAGGAGTTTGAGCACAACCTTTCCCAGCAAGTATATGTGTCGAATACGCTGTGGCAAATCATCACCCTTGCGAAAGATGAAACGCTGGCGGTAATCAGCCAGGCCGCGGAAGGACTCGATCCCAAAGACAGCGACGAACGCCTGGTGGAAAAACTGTTGTACGTGGTAGACTTGCAGGGTGCGAACGACCCATTGCATCGGGCGCTCATAGCAATACGCACCGAAGCAGGACAACTGTTCTAGGCCGCTTGTTGAGCAATTCTCCTTTTACAAAGATCTGGTATTGTAGTACTTGAGTCGAAACAGAGCGAAAATGCGCTAAATTTTAGCCAAAATAACAATACTTTTACAAGTTTTGGACGGCATATAACAATGTTTTTTCGAAAATACATTATCATAAATTGTAATTTTATAATAAGTGTATACTCGAATTATTGTTTGTTGATATTCAGGATATTCTGCAAATTCAATGTATTAATTTTATCAAAAAATGCAATTTAATTGTTGAAATAAGTATCCATTTCGAATTTTTTAAATTGAGGAATGTGCGTCTTTTTATTTTGGGTATTTGCGCTTTCTTGAAATATAAATCTATGTTTTCTTGCTTTTTTTGTAGTTTGTATTTTAGGTGTAGTTTTTATCAAAATTCTTGTATGTACAAAAAAAACGCAAAAAAGTAGATTTATGGATAATTTAACGTAAAAAGTTTTTTGTCGAAAAAATCAAAAAACCTTTTAAAAGTCGAAATAAAAACTGAAACTTTGTCGCCCTGCACCGACTGAAGCAGGAATCAACTACAAGATCATAATTGGTTATTCCCAATTCCAAATGTGCCATCAGGTATGACTAGAGACTGCCACATGGTATGGGACGATTGTCTGCGTACCTTAAAAAAATCTGTTAATCCCCAGGCTTTTAAAACCTGGTTTGAACCGATCAGACCCGTACAACTTGAGCAAGATGTTCTGACCATTCAGGTTCCGAACAAGTTTTTCTACGAATGGCTCGAAGAGAATTATGTAGAAATTCTCAAAAAGAGCATCCGTCAGGAGCTTGGCGAACGGGGTCGCCTTCAATACCACATTCCGGATCAGTCGAACACGGGTTTGAACAAACCCTTGCTTCCGAAAACCAGTACGCCACAGCCGCGCCCAGGCAATTCAAAACCCTCTGCCGAAAACGACAACGAGCCTGTTCCGGGTTATTTTGATGCCGAAAACATCAAAAATCCGTTTATCATTCCAGGTATCCGCCGGGTAAAAGTTGATCCTCAACTAAATACCAGCTACACCTTCGACAACTTTATTGAAGGCGATTGCAACCGACTGGCCCGCAATGCCGGATTGGCCATTGCCAAAAAGCCGGGTGGCACGGCTTTTAATCCCCTGGTGGTGTTTGGAGAAGTTGGACTCGGAAAGACGCACCTGGCACAGGCTATCGGGAATGAAATCGTAAAAAACTTCGAAAACAAGGTCGTTTTGTATGTTTCTGCCGAAAAATTTACCAATCAAATCATTCAGGCAATCAAAAACAACTCGGTCAACGACTTCGTAAACTTCTATCAAATGCTGGATGTCCTCATCATCGATGACATTCAATTCCTCTCGGCCAAACTGAAAACGCAGGAAATTTTCTTTCACATCTTTAATCAATTGCACCAAAACGGACGGCAAATCATTCTGACAAGCGACCGGGCACCCAAAGACCTGGAAGGTATTGAGGATCGCCTCATTTCCCGCTTTAAATGGGGCCTCAGCGCCGATCTCCTCGCACCGGATTTGGAAACCCGAATGGCTATTCTCGACTCTAAAATAGGCGATGAAGGTATGGCCATCCCAAAAGATGTGCTGGAGTTCATCTGCTACAACATCAAAAATAACATTCGCGAACTGGAAGGCGTTATGATTTCCCTGCTCGCACAGGCTACCCTGATTCGCCGCGACATTGATCTGGACCTGGCCAAGGAGGTTATTCGAAACTTTGTTACCACCATCAATAAGGAAATAACAGTAGAGTTCATTCAACAACTGGTGGCTGAGCACTTTAATGTTTCCGTGGATAAACTGCACCACGAAACCCGCAAACGAAACGTGGTCATCGCGCGCCAACTATCCATGTACCTGGCCAAAAAAATGACCAATAAGTCGCTCAAAACCATTGGCGAAAACTTTGGCGGTCGCGACCACAGTACCGTGATCTATTCTTGCAAGGCTGTGCAGGACATGATGGATACAGATATGATTTTTAAGGATACTGTGGCTGAACTGGAGAAAAAAATCAAGATGAGCCTGAACGATTAATCCAGCGCAGGCGCCTGAAACCGAAAGAAATTCTGCCCTCCCTGAAAAATAAAAAAGCCGTCTTGCAATGCGCAAAGACGGCTTTTCTGTTTTTCAGGCGTGCCTTACAAGCCAATGGCCTGTTTAAATTCTGCGTTGTCGGGTTTTATTTTCGACGCAAAAAAGTTGAGCAATTTGCCGTTTTCGTCCAGCAAATACTTGCAAAAATTCCAGCTGGGCTCCTGGTTGTTCCAGCCATTCAGCGCAGGATCGGTAAGCCACTGATATACAGGCGCTTTTTCGGCGCCTTTTACATGTACTTTTTCAAACATCGGGAAAGTCACGCCATAATTTTTCTGGCAAAAAGTGCCTATTTGTTTGGCATCGCCTGGTTCCTGACTGCCAAAATCGTTGCAGGGAAAGCCCAGTACCACCACTTTGTCTTTGTGTGCCTCATAAAAAGCCTGCCAATCGGCGTATTGCGGGGTATATCCGCATTCTGAGGCCACATTAAGCACGATAATTTTTTTGCCTTTGTACTGTTCAAGCGAAACGGGTTTTCCGTCAAGGCTGTTCACCGTGTAACTGAAAAACGACGTAGGACTTGTTTCCTGGATGTTCATAGGACGATTGAGAATTTTCCCGGTACAATCATAGTAAGTATATGCACCGAGCAAGGTGAAAACGGCAGCAAGAAAACCAAGTTTTATGCTCATAATTCTGTTATTTTAGACGGTAAAACGACCTAACAAGGCAACTTGAAAATAGTTTCAGGCGGGCCGCACATTTTCTGAAGTAAAATGGAAGGCGATTTTCGGGAAATTTTCCTGAACCGTCTGGAGTGCCCATGCCGTTTCGGCCAGGAACACCCAATTTCCGTCTTTGTCTTTGGCAATGTCGCGTTTTCGGCGGTCGAGAAATTCGCTGATGGCTTTGGGATCTTCGGCACTGATCCAGCAGGCTTTATACAGATTTACCGGCTCGTATCGACATTTTGCCGTATATTCAGATTCCAGCCGGTGTTGGATCACTTCGAACTGGAGTTGCCCCACAGTTCCGATGATGCGTCTGCCGTCGCTTTGCCGAATGAACATTTGGGCCACGCCTTCATCCATCAATTGATCCAGCCCTTTGGCAAATTGTTTTTGCTTTAGGGGGTCGGCGTTTTCGACATACCGGAACAATTCCGGTGAAAATGCCGGCAGGCCTTTGAAGTGCAAAATTTCGCCTTCGGTGAGGGTGTCGCCAATTTTAAAGTTGCCCGAATCGTACAAACCCACTACATCGCCGGGATAAGCCTCGTCGAGCAGGGTTTTCTTGCTGGCCATAAACATGGTCGGATTGGGAAAGCGCAAATCCCGCTCCAGCCGGATGTGTCGATAAGGTTTGTTGCGTTCGAAACGGCCCGAGCAAATGCGCAAAAAGGCGATGCGGTCGCGGTGCCGGGGATCCATATTGGCGAATATTTTGAAGACAAAACCGGTCATTTTTTCTTCTTCCGGCGTCACCAGGCGTTCTTCCGATTCGCGGGAAAGTGGGGTTGGCGCAATTTCCACAAAACAATCGAGCAGCTCCTTCACGCCAAAGTTGTTGACCGCCGAACCGAAAAATACAGGGCAAATGTTGCCATTGAGGTAATCTTCCCGCTTGAATGCAGGGTAAACGGTACTTACGACCTCCTCTTCCTCACGCAGGATGCGCGCGGGCGATTCGCCGATGTGGCGCTCCAGATCCGGGCTGCTCAAATCATCAAATACCACCAGGCCGTCATCGTCCTGCTTGCCGTGCGGATTGAACAGAACCAGTTTTTTTTCATACATATTGTACACACCTTTAAATCGTTGTCCCATTCCGATGGGCCATGAAAGCGGTGCGACTTTTACATCCAGTTTTTGTTCGATTTCATCCAGCAAATCGAGGGCGTCTTTCCCCTCGCGGTCCATTTTGTTGACAAAAAAGATGATGGGTGTTTTGCGCATTCGGCACACCTTGGTGAGTTTTTCGGTCTGTTTTTCCACACCGTTGGCTACGTCTATGACCACGATGGCCGAGTCGACCGCAGTGAGGGTCCGATAGGTGTCTTCGGCGAAGTCTTCGTGGCCCGGCGTGTCGAGGATGTTGATTTGCAGGTCGCGGTACTCGAATCCCATCACTGAGGTGCTCACCGAGATACCCCGCTGTCGTTCGATTTCCATAAAGTCGGAAACCGTGCTTTTTTTGATTTTATTGCTTTTAACCGCACCGGCGGTTTGGATGGCCCCTCCGAAAAGCAGTAATTTTTCGGTAAGGGTGGTTTTACCGGCGTCGGGGTGTGCGATGATGCCAAAAGTGCGGCGGCGCGCGAGTTCTTGCAGGTAGGTAGACACGAGTGGATCTTGGAAATGCGAATGGTTAAAAAATCGGCGCGCAAAGGTAGCGCCTTGGCGGGGTTTTACCGCTTATTTTTTCACAAAAGGACTGTCGGCGAGCCAAAATCGCCAGGGCATGGCCGCCCATTCGCCCGAGTATTCGACGCCGATGCGCGTGCCGGATTTTATTTCAGGTGGATAAGGCTCGGCATGATGTTCAATCCGGATTGGCGCATCCGGCGCCAACAGATCGAGGCCGCTCATGCTTGTGTGAATGCCAAGGGCTTGTGCGAGCGCGCCCGGGCCGGTGGTCAGTGGCGTCAAATTGCGCTTATTGCCCCAGTTTCGGCGCATTTTCATCCATTCCAGTCCTTCTATGGGTTCGCCGGCACGGATAAGCACGGCATGGGGCAAATCTTGAGGGCCGGTAACCACGTTGAACAGGTGGTGGATGCCGTAACAGAGGTATACGTAGGCGTGACCGCCCGGGAGGTACATGTTTTCGGTGCGGGGTGTGCGGCGAAAATTCCAGGCATGAGAGGCGCGGTCTTCCGGTGCGCGGTAGGCCTCTACCTCGCTGATGCGCACGGCCGTTTTTTGCCCGTCAAATTGGGTAATCAATTGAGCGCCAAGCAGTTTTTGTGCAATTTGGAGGACATCGGTATGTTGATAAAAATCAGCCTGAAAGCGCATGTGTTTTGCAATTTAAAGTCAAAAATACGGCGATTCAAGGGCTTTTGGCTACCTTTCGGACTTCCATCAGGTCGACTTTCCCGATTTGACGGATTTGCGTATGCCCAATTTGTTGTATCGACACCCATTTCAGGACGCCATTTTTGGAATCTGGCAAATCAGTGAACCGGAGGCCTTTTATCGCCAGGATTTTCCGATTTCTGAACAGGAATTTTTGGAATTAGCGCATTTAAAAGGCATCCGGCGGATGGAGTGGCTGGCGGCCCGCTGGCTGTTGCACCAATATACGGGCGCTGCGATTCGCCTCCCCTTGGCCAAAGACGCTTTTTCGAAGCCATTTTTTCCGGAGCACCGGCATTTGTCCTGTTCCCTGAGCCATTCGCACGGCATTGTGGGTGCTTTGCTGGCCCGGGAAGCACCCGTTGGTTGTGATATTCAGGTCATTGTACCCAAAATGGACAAGTTGGCGCACAAGTTTATGCATCCGGATGAGCAAGCTTTTGTGCTGGAGCATCCGGCGGGCATGCACTCGGAGTTGTACCACATATTCTGGACAGCCAAAGAGAGCCTCTACAAGGCTTACGGCATAAAAGCGCTCGATTTCAGGGAACACATGCGTTTGTTGCCTTTTCAGTGGGAAAACGGGCAGGGTGCGGGCAGAGGCTGGATTGAAAAAGGCGATTACCGGCAGGAATTTCAGTTGTGGTTTGAAAAATGTCCGGTTCAGGATGGCGGGCAACTCATCTGGACGGTTTGCCGGGGGATATAATCAGGCTTTTTGGCGTGCCAGCAGGGTAGAGGGAGAAACGCCGAGGGTATTTTCGATGGAGATTTCCGGGAAGTACATGCGCAATCCGATCTTGATGATGGCCAGGTGGTGGATGGCATGGTCGTAGGCGAACAGCAATTCGCGGCCCATGGAACTGTCGAACTCCGGGCGGTCGGCATCGAGGAATTCCGCTTTTATGAGAATGGGGTTTTGTATGTTGAAAAGATGTAGTTGTGTTGCAAAGTTTTCAAAGGCCGCTGCGGTGAGTTGGGCATCTGTTTCGTATAAAGGGTTTCGGTTTCGGGCGGCATAATCTACCCAGGGAGCATCCTTTGCATGCTCGAGTCTTTGGAAAAACTCAAGAATGTGACGAAAGTGTTGGCCAATGGTGCCACCGTCAAATGCAGGAAGCGGCCTGGCATAAGAATCAGAATCAAATTGATAAAGCAATTCATTGATCTGCCGGACAATGTCCCGAATGGCTTCGGTTACTTGCATAATAATGGGTTTTTACTGTTAATTTTGAGCAACTGGGGTAAAAATAGATACAATTTTGCGGTTCTTGCATGCAGTTCTGTTTTTTGGCCCTTGAAAGTCCTTTGGAAGACAAGTCTTGTTGTATGTTGCCGCCACCTTTTATTCGACGCATGAAGTCCCAATTGGGGCCGGAGTATCCAGATTTTGAGGCTGCTTTGCATACACGGCCGCCTGTGAGCGTGCGATGGAAAAGCGGTTTGAGCATGGATCACATGGCTTCGGGCTTTTCCCCCTATACCCTGGAACCTGTACCCTGGCATCCCCGGGGCTTTTATTTGTCTGAACGTCCGCAATTTACACTTGATCCACGTTTGCATGCGGGCGCCTATTATGTACAGGAAGCGGCCTCGATGTTTTTATACCAGGCGCTTACCCAACATGTCGATTTTTCCAAGCCTTTGAAAGTGCTGGATTTATGTGCTGCTCCTGGCGGCAAAACCACCTTGATTGCCGATCTGATCGGGCCACACAGCATCCTGGTTGCCAATGAGGTGGTGCGTGCAAGGGTGAATGTTTTGCGCGAGAATCTGGAGAAGTGGGGAACCCCTAATATTGCGATTACCTGTGCCGAACCAGAACAATACAAGTTTAATCTGCCCAATTTTTTCGACCTGGTGGTAACCGATGCTCCTTGTAGTGGCGAGGGGCTGTTTCGGAAGGATCCCAATGCCACGAAAGAATGGTCGGTCGACCAGGTAACTTATTGCGCAGGAAGACAGAAATTGATTCTGGAGTCGGCCTATGAAACCCTAGCCCCTGGCGGAATTTTGGTGTACAGTACTTGTACCTACAATTATCAGGAAAATGAGGAAAATGTGCAGTGGTTGCAGGAGGCAAAAGGCATGTCCCTTTTATCGGTGAAAATTGACCCTGCCTGGGGTGTGGAGGCGCATGCAGGTGGATATCATTTTTATCCACACAAAACACGGGGCGAGGGGTTTTATTTGGCCATTTTACAAAAAAACACAGGAGTTTTAACCAAACGCAATGTGCCAAATGGCTTTTTAAGCCTAAAGCCCTTATCAAAAGCACAGTTGCCGCCTGTGCAACGCTGGCTCAATGCCGACTGGCCGTTGCGCCTGTTCCAAATTCCTTCTGGTGAAATTCTGGCACTTCCTGCCGCCCTGGAGCAGGCTTATCTGATCCTCGATAAGGCCATTAATCGCAAATGGTTTGGAGTGTATGTGGGAGATGTAAAAGGGAAAGATTTGATTCCGGCACATCCGTTTGCACTCAGCCCTTTGGTAGGCTCCTTTAATTCCATAGAAGTTACACGCGAGCAGGCCTTGCTGTTTTTGAAAAAAGAGGTGTTTGACTTTCCTCCCAGTACAGAAACCGGCTGGACGCTCGTCCGTTACCAGGGCAGCAACCTGGGCTGGATTAAAGTGCTGCCCAACCGGATGAACAATTACCTTCCCCCGGAGCGGCGCATACGAATGGATTTGGAGAAGGTGATTGATTTAGAATAATAAATAAATTAAACTTTTTTGATTTTCATTTTTTGAACCGCCAAGGGAAAATCTGTAATAAAAATATCGCATCTTCTTTCCTGCACCGCCTGGCGGTAATCTGCGGCGTCAAAGGGGAAGGGGTGTTTTTTGGCATGTTCACCCATGTCGCTCGTAATTCCGACGCCTTTTTGGCGGAGGGATGCTATCAGGGAAGCGGGTGTTTGGGCGTTTACGTATGCAATCAGCTGCGTATTTGGAATATGCAAAGCCTCAATTTCCTGCCAGTCTTTTTCCGAACCTGCCAATACCGAAATTCGGATGTTTTGACCAGTTTTATATACTTTTTCCGTGTGTTTTGGGTTAAACGTAAGCAAAACGCAGCGGTGTTCCAATCCGCGTACCATGATTTTTTGCACCACCTTTTCCCAGATATCGTCTTTTACATCCACCATTAATTGCACTTTGGGGGTTTCCAGCAGCCAATCCAGCACCTGGTCGAAAGTTGGTATGGGTTCTTTGCCTGGATTTCCGTTGGCATCTTTCAGGAAAACCGTGGCTAAATAGGCATCTTCTGCATTTATCAACAGTCCGTTTCCGGTGGTTGTGCGTTCCAGAGTGGCATCGTGGAGGATATACAATTGCCCTGAGTGGCTGGCACGTACATCCAGCTCG
>JAGWYI010000702.1 GCA_018969455.1 Bacteroidota bacterium
CGACCCGATTGAACTCACCTGGGATGCCTCCAGTGGCGGATATTACCTGGTTGTGGTAAACTGTCTGGAAAAAAATCCGACCTTAATTTTTTCAGACACCACGCGTTTCCGACCTTTCCGAAGTTTTCGGAGCACCCCGGCGCAAACCAACGTACACCAGCTTCAGTGGATGTCATTCCGGTATGTTGGCAAACATCATGTGATTTTGTATCATTTAAATGCAGAATATGCAGCCTTGTATGAAAGTTATGGCACCAATTCGAGCAATTTAACTACACCTTATAGTAATGTATCAGGAGGGCTGGGTATATTCACGGGTGTCAGCGCAGATACATTGCTTGTGAATGTCACAAAATGATGGCACAGGCATTTAGGTGGGGCATCCACGGCGAATTTGTAATTTTGCCTCATGCACAGCATCACCTACATATCAGCGCAGTTTCAGACACTGCAGGATTTTATTTGCCAGAAATTGGAAGCCGCAGACGGAATCGGAAAATTTCAGGAGGATTTATGGATGCGGGCAGCGGGCGGTGGCGGGCGGACAAGAACCATTTCCGGGGAAAAAATTGAAAAGGGGGGTGTAGCCTTTTCGGCGGTACACGGGCCTCTGCCTGACACCCTGGTAAAAAGCATGCAACTCGAACCCGGAAATTTTTTTGCCACAGGCGTTTCCATCGTTTTGCACCCCGAAAGCCCTATGGCGCCCATCATCCACATGAACGTACGATACTTCGAAACTTCGGGGGGGCGTTGGTGGTTTGGGGGAGGCATTGACCTTACACCGCATTACATTGTGGATGCCGATGCCCGTGATTTCCATTTGGCCTTGAAATCCTGCTGTGATCAGTTTCATCCCGATTTTTATTCAAAATTCAAGGATCAGGCAGATTCCTATTTTTATCTGCCTCATCGAAAAGAAACCCGGGGCGTTGGCGGCATATTTTATGATTATCTCAACGATTCGTGCGGATTATCCCAAGCGGAACTGTTGAATTTTTGCCTTGCTTTGGGCCGCCTGTTCCCCGATATTTATGCCGATTTGTTGCAACGGGCAGCCCAACGGCCCTGGGGAACACCGGAAAAAAAATGGCAAATGTTGCGTCGGGGACGTTATGTAGAATTTAACCTGGTGTGGGATCGCGGTACCCGATTCGGATTGGAAACCGATGGCCGTACTGAATCTATCCTGATGAGTATGCCACCCGGTGCAGAATGGATTTACAATTTTCAACCCGATCCGGAAGGCCCCGAATCAAAAACTTTATTGGCCTTAAAACCTGGAATTGACTGGATAAATGCCTAAGTTTGCGGGTGCACATGAAAAAGAACGACACTACCTTACAAGACGCCCTGAAAGAAATGCTTCAGGAGTACAAATTGGCTCCTCAACTCAATGAGGCACGAATAAAAGTGCTTTGGGAACAACTCATGGGTAAAACCATCAATACCTATACTTCTGGAATCAGTGTGCGCAAACAAGTGCTCTATCTTACCATCGTATCTGCACCCCTCAAACACGAATTGAGCTTTGCCAAGGAAAAGATTATTTCGCTGCTCAATGAGGAACTTGGAGAGCAATTTATTCAAGAAGTGGTAATTCGTTAAGCCAACTCAATTAAAGACTTGTACAAATGGATGTATTGTTGGGCCACAATTGGTTCGGCATAACACTGTTCTGCTTTCAAACGGGCCGCTGTTCTGTAAGATTCCTTTCCCAAAATTTGTGCGATTCCGTTGGCCAGGGCTTCCGCATCTTTTTGCGGAACTATTTCACCTTCCAGCCCAGCGCGAACCATTTCCGGAATACCTCCCGTATCAAAGCCTGCTACGGGCAGCCCACAGGCCAGGGATTCCATCACCGTGTTGGGTAAATTATCCTCCAGAGAAGGTATAACAAAAACATCGCAAGCCCCGTAAACCATTGCCAGGTCTTCGGGCTTTTGAATCATACCCAACAAATGAACAGGGTAGGGGAGCAACATCAAAGGCTCAATTTCACTTTTGCCCATAACAACAATTTCAACGGGCAAATTGGGCTGTTTTTCCTTCAGAATG
>JAGWYI010000703.1 GCA_018969455.1 Bacteroidota bacterium
TTCATCCGGGTCATTGCTGGCAATCGAAATCGTTGCTGTTTGTGCGCCACTGTTGGTGGGTGAAAACTGCACCACCATATCGGAAAACCCGCCAGCCGCGATTGGACTGGTTGGTTGCGTGACAATGCTGAACTGGTCGGCATTCGCTCCGGAAATAGATAAAGGTAAGCCCGTCAGGTTTAGTGCGGAAGTACCCAGGTTTTGTATCCGGATGGTTTTGGTGGTCGAACTCCCCACATTTACATTTCCATAAGCAGTTGAGCCGCCGCAGGCCACATTGGTACCCACAGGGGTTTGCAAGTTAATGTCTGGAGAAACACCTGTCCCGGATAAATTGATCACACAAGGGTTTTCGTCCGGGTCGTTGTTGGCAATAGAAATGGAAGCTGTTTTAGCCCCGTTTGAAGTTGGCGAAAATTGAACCACCATATCTGAAAACCCGCCGACAGCGATTGGACTGGTCGGTTGCGTAACAATGCTGAATTGGTCGGCATTTGTGCCAGAAACCGATAAAGGCAAGCCCGTCAGGTTAAGCGGGGAAGTCCCCAGGTTTTGAATCCGGATGGTTTTCGTCGTCGAACTGCCCAGGGTGACACTTCCATAAGATGTTGAACCACCGCAGGCCACATTGGTACCCACAGGGGTTTGCAAGTTAATGTCTGGAGAAACACCTGTCCCGGATAAATTGATCACACAAGGGTTTTCATCCGGGTCGTAGTTGGCAATGGAAATGGAAGCCGTTTTAGTCCCGTTTGAAGTTGGTGAAAATTGAACCACCATATCTGAAAACCCGCCAGCTGCGATTGGACTGGTCGGTTGCGTAACAATGTTGTATTGATTGGCATTGGCGCCGCTTATTGAAAGCGGCAGGCCGGTTAGAATAAGCGGGCCGGTTCCAACATTTTGAATTCGGATTGTCTGGGTACTTGAACTACCCACATCCACGCTGCCAAAGCTTGCTGTTCCGCTTCCGCAGGCAACATTGGTGCCAACGGGTGTTTGCAAATTGATGTCTGCTACATTACCAGTCAAGGTTGCGTTGTCTATCCTGCAGTTATTACCTGAATTTCCAGCGTTGTCTTCTTTATAAATTTGGATATAAACAGTTGTTCTATTGTCACATGAAGGTGGCAGTGTCCCTGAAAAAGATTGGAAACTCGTACTAGGAGTGTAAGAACTTATTATTGTCGTCCAATTTGTGCCATCGATACTCACTCTACATGAAAACAATCCAACACTGGTGGAAGATGTCCTGGAACAGTAGGAAAATGTCATAGTTGAATATCCAGTAGTATTTACCGTGAATTGATAATAATCACCGGTATTCCATCCTGCATACGACCTTGAATTACCAGAGCTTGTAGTGCAATCCCCGAGCAATGCACCTCCAAAATAACTTGCCGTATTAACCCCAAATGCGGTAAAAGTTGGTGTGCCGGCAGTATTGTTTACAGTAACCGCTTCTGTATTTTCAAAAGTAAACAAAAAAGCAGTAGTTTGGCCTTGAAGTGTATGGAATGATGCACTTAATAAAATAGCGTATACAAAAAATTGGATTCCAAATGCATGAAACATGCCCCAGTTAAGTTTAATCTGCGAATCAGATAAATTGTTGTCAAGAATGAAATTGAGGTATCTCATGATGAGGGTAAGTGTTTGTTGCTTTCAAAACATTGAATTCAAAAAAAGATTAAAGGCCAAGTCGGGGAAAAGCAAAATCACAGAAACAAATGTTGCTTCCGAAAGAATGTAGGGCAATTAGATCTTTCTGAAAAATCCACCTAAAACCAGTGGAAATAGGATTATTGCAAGGAATAATAGGAATACCATACAAAAGTAAGGGCTAATTGAGCCTTACCTGCACTTCCAACTTTATGTATATGTTAATAAATACATTTACATATCAATACTGTATAATAATTTATTTTACAAGTATTTTATAAAATTCATGGCTTCCAACTTTCCATTTTATCGAGTACATGCCCGGCGCTACATCCAACATATTTATTTTCGTGGTTGTGTCAAATGCACCCAACTCCCCTGATTTG
>JAGWYI010000704.1 GCA_018969455.1 Bacteroidota bacterium
ATGGCACAACCGATGCTGTGCTTACTGCGGTAATTAATACTGCAAGCCCACCATTGATGTATTTTTGGTATCACCCAACCATTAGCCCGGTAAATTTATTTTCCACAGATCCGATACCCGTAATTCCGGATGTTTCCGGAAAAGACAACGGGCCCTATTTATTGGTTGTGAAAGACAGTTTGGGTTGTGTTTCTTTAACACCAGGTTCAACGATCATTAATGTTGGAAATCCCTTAAGTTTACCTGTTTTAAAATTAGATGTAGGAAAAGACACTGTATGTGCAGGAACCCCTGTTACCATCAGTGTGATGAATGCCGGGATATACCAAGCGCCGGTTACTTATTTTTGGACAGTGCCTTGGAGTGCTACACCCATTGCCACAACCGATCCATTTATCAGCATCCCGAGTGCACAGGTTCTGAATAGCGGATTGTATCAGGTAAAGGTTCAGTCGGCAAATTGTATGTCATCTTTTTCAGCGGTGCTGCGTTTAACAGTGTACGACTTCCCGCCCAAGCCTGTTCCGGTATCCAATGCACCGGTATGCAATGGAAGTACCCTAAAATTGTGGATTTCCAATTTGAACAACAATCCGGCGGCCCAATATTATTGGACAGGGCCTGGATATACCTCAACCTCACCCAACTCGCAGGTAATCATACCAGGTGTTACCGAAAATCAGGAGGGTAATTGGACTGTCAAGGTAACGCTTCATGGTTGTACTTCATTTGCCGGTGAACCCTTGTTTGTTCGCGTAGATTCTTTACCCAAGCGACCATTTATATTATCACCTGATCCGGCCAGAGTATGCAAAAATGACCCAATGGCATTTATCAATCTGCTGGTGAGCAGCGCCTCGCTAACTTCGGGCGCATCGTACACCTGGGTACATGTAGAAAAAAATGATACCATATCTGGCCCGCTTCCATCAGGGAGTTTGTATATTAGTAATTTGAACGGATTTGGGCCAGGAACCCAAACTTTTAAAGTGGTAGCGACCCAAAATGGTTGCAGTTCTGAATTTTCCGACCCCGTATCGGTCATCTTGGATACGATTCCGCCCAATTTAGCCGATGCCGGCCCATCTCCGCGTACTTTGTGCAACAACCAGGAATTGCGCCTTGCTGCCAGCCCACCCACGCAGGGTATCACCGGATTGTGGAAACAAATTGGAATGCCTCCGGTCACGATCGTAAATCCGGATGCGCACAACTCCAAATTTTTAAATTTTACAGCTGGAAACACGTATCAATTTGTGTGGTCATTAACAAATGGCGGCTGTAAAAATTTCGATAGCGACACCTGTGTGATAAAAATAGTGGCGCCGGAAAAGGCCATGGTACCCGATTCGTATGTTACAGCCTGTGCTCAGGAATCCTTTACCATACATTCCATACAGGGTCAAACGGTGCCAGGTATCTGGTTACAAGATGAAAACCAAACCAATGCGCTGAAAATAAAAATTTCAGATCCGGATAGTACGACCACCACAGTTTCGAATTTGGTTCCAGGTAGTTTATACTTCTTTTATTGGACCCTACCCGATTTTGGCTGTGGAGTAGATTCGGTTCGGGTCACCCTGGCCAATTATTCTGGCAAGCCATCGGCGGGTAAAGACAAGCCTCTTTGCAGCACAGAGAACAAAACCGTACTGAATGCCACCGAGTTGCAGCGATTTGAGACAGGCAAATGGATAAGCCCCGATCCAAGCATAACCTTTACCCCGGTTAATGCCGCAACCACCATTGTTGGAAACCTAAAGCCAGGCCCGAATATTGCCATTTGGGTAATCAACAACGATGCATGTGGAAATAACTCACGCGATACCGTAATCATCAATTACCAGTTACTGCCTACGGCTATAGCCGATGTGGTAGAAATTCAATATGGAGCTTCCGCTCAGTTTAATGTGCTCAACAATGATATTTTGCCTCAGAGTTACGGCGTTTCGGTAACGACACTTCCAACAGAAGGATCGATCAAGTTGATATCACCCGGAGTGTATACTTATCAGGCCTCTGCTGGTTTCACCGGATCCGACCAAA
>JAGWYI010000054.1 GCA_018969455.1 Bacteroidota bacterium
GGGTTCTCCTCCGATTCTCCGCCGGGAATCTCGGGTTTCAAATTAAAAAAGGCGAAAAAAACCAGGGCCAGTACACACAAACCAGCGCCAAAAAGGATGTACTTTTTCATTTTGTCGATATTTGTCGGCAAGTTAAAACAAGTACACGAAATAAAATTGCATATTCCTAATCGATACCCACTATATTGTGTGCATACAGGCCCGGCCAAAAGCCTGACATCAGGAATGCCGGAAAACGGGAATTGTGAGACTTTCCAAAAGCGCTTACACCCACTTACTTGCCGCCCCTTTTGTATTAATACACCAATAGAAAGGCTCTATTGCTTGAAAGTCCGTGCACTGATATTCAACGATTTGAATCGAAAAAGGCTATGCTCAAAAACATGCAGCCCGAAGTACCTCAATGGATGGAATGAAATAAAAAAAGCAGCAAAGGATGCACCAATGCTGCTTTTTTACCAAACTTTCCCTGCCTTTAAAAAGCAAAATTCACCGTTACATTGAAGCGGTAACCCGGCACCACAATACCGCCTACACTGGCTTTTACCTGTTCGCCGTCAATGGCAGTAACCAGTCCTTTTCCAATTACGGGAATGTCTTTGACTTCCTGCTCAACCTGATCTCGGAATTGGTAAATGTCATTATCCGGGTCATTGGTCTTGTAACGCAGGGTTCCCCGCATCCATTTAACATCTACGGCAGCAAAGGTAATGTCCATGGTCATGTGGTCTCCCATATTGAATTGCACACCAGCGGAGGCGCCCAAACCAGCTCCTCCAAGGGTACCTGTCACAACGGTTGTGCTGTTGTTGCTTGCTTTTTCTACCGTACGGCTCAGGTTATAGCGGGTATATCGGGCATAAGGCGCCAGGTAAAAGCCGCGTGGTACATCGCGGCCAAGGTAAAAACGGTTTTCAAGGGTAAAACCCAGATTGGTAAAGTTGTTGCGAATGGCCTTGCCTTCGTTCACATCCACGTCGTTGGCGATTAAAACCGGCACCCGCGTGTTGATGGGTACAGCGACCAGGAGGCTCAGTGATTTGTTGTTGGCATAAGCCCATTCGCCGCGTACATTGAATTTTCCGAATCGGGTAAGCAAGCTAATGGGTGCAATACCCACGGTAAATTGCTTGTATTCCCGGTCGCTGTATCGACTTTGCGCCTGAAGGGAAAGGCCAGCCGATACGAAAAGCAGAAGGGTTAAAAGTGCAACTTGGGTAATTTTCATGTTTCGTAGTAGATTTGATGTTAAAAACGGAATCCGGATACGGGTATTTTTCCAGGCTTGGTTAAAGATCCTTTAAATTTTAAAATTACCAACAGAAATCCAATAGTACCGGTAAAAACGCCGTTTTTTGCAGAAAACCGGCTGCGAATATCAACCTGAAGCACTTCAAATGAGAAAAACAAGCAAAATGACCCTCGAAGAATTTACCATTGCGTTTGAATCGGTAAAACCTCAACTGAAGTCCTATCTTTTGCGAATCACCGCAAGCGTGGAAGACACCGAAGATCTGGTACAAGATGCTTTTATTCGAGCATCCCAAAAATTGGATGATTTTCGGGCCGAAAGCACCTTAAAAACCTGGATTTTTACCATCGCTTCAAATCTTGCTAAAGATAATTTGCGCGCAAAGAAACGATGGCCCGAATCAGTTACCGATATTTGTCGGGAAAAAGCCTTGGCCGATCCCGATTACTTTCCGGAAATAGCCAAAATCATGGAAAGCGCGCCGCATACTGCATTCGAAATAAAAGAACACATTGTCTTTTGCCTAACCTGTATTGCCAAATCACTTCCCCTTGAACAACAAATTTGCCTCTTCCTGAAAGAAATCTACGAATTCAGGGTATCCGAAATTGCTGCAATTATGCAAACCACCGAAGCAATGGTGAAATACCATTTGCATACCGGTCGCTCGAAAATGGTTCTTATTTACGAAGGCCGATGCGCCTTGATTCATAAACAAGGAAGCTGTCATCAATGCTCTGAATTAAACGGAATTTTTAACCCCAAACAAGATTTTGAAATTGAAAAGAACAAAATAGAGTTTGCAAAAAAAGCCAATGATCCCGATCGGGAAAAATTATTGGACTTACGACTGAAAATTATGAAGGAAATAGATCCATTCAATTCAAAGGGCGCTCCGCTGCAACTACATCATATTCAATACAATAGAACTGCTATGGAAAATTATTCTGAAAAAAATGAAAGATAGCCTATCGTTTTGTTTCGACCAGTCGTCAAAAAGGTAAACAAAATACTTGAAAATATGACTTCTGGAACGTCCAATGGTAAAGCCATCACAAACAAAAAAACATTCAGTCGGGAAACAGCCGTTCGTATTGACATTCAGGCTGATCCCAGCATCATTTGGGCTTTGCTCACCAATGCCCATGATTTCCCCCGCTGGAACTCTACGGTAATTTCAATAGAGGGCTCTATTGCGCCTGGGGAAAAAATCAGGCTCAAAGCCCAGCTCGACCCTAAAAGAACCTTTAAGTTAACTATACTTGAATTTGAACCGGAAACACGCTTGGAATGGGGCGATTCCATGGGGAAAAGACGATATTCCCTGAAACCTATTGGCCCCAACCTTACCAACTTCTCCATGGTTGAAAAAATTGGCGGTCCGCTCTTCCCTTTGTTTGCCAAAATGATTCCATCGTTTGACCAGGCTTTTGAGCAATTCGCCCATGACCTTAAAATGGAGGCTGAAACCATCTCAAAAACAAAATAAAACAAGGAAAATGCCTTACGAAATCGGAACAAAAGACAATCCAATGGTTTTAAAAACCCCGCCATTGACGAGTGAATACACGATGCATGTTGACCAAAAAGACGGAAAAGAGGTATTGGTTTGCACAGTGGGTAAAACGGTCTTGTTATACGACTTGAACATTATATCCGACTTGCATAACATGCTGAAGGAATACGGTGACTGGATGGAACTTGGCAGTGCCGACGAACAAAAACCAGCCAAAGAAGGTACTGTTGAGGCATGGGGACGTTCTGAAAACAACCCAATTGGGGGGTGGTATGGCCTCAAAAAAGGGCTTCGCGGACGGGTAGGCATGTACATTCCCCCACTTCTGGAGGCACTTGGACTTGCAGCAGTGACGCATGATTCGAAAGGAAACAAAATGAAAGCAATTTAAGAAACTGATTTAAATCAGCAAAATAAACCCCAATACATCCATAAACTCCTTCGAATCCCTGGCATAAAAATGAATGAAAAACAGGTTAGAGCCGGTAAAAATGTCTTTTACCTGCTCTAACCCCAAAAACGCCATTTTTGGGCGCTTAGTCCTTCAACACGCTGGCGGGAATCAATTGTTTTACAATACCTGGCCCCATATACCAACTGTCCAGATAGCCTCCACCGCCGGAATTGAACCAGATCAGTTGGATGTTATGCATCCCCGATTCCAATTTAATTTTCCCCGATTTTTCAACCACGCCATGTGTTCCGTCATTGTTTACAACCTTTATCCCGTCTACCCAAAGCACACTGCCATCGTCAGATCGGGTGTAAAAGTTGTAAAAGCCTGCGGTTTCAATTAAAATATCAGATTCAAGTTGAACAATTACTTGTTCCGGGCGTGGAAGGGGAATGCCATCAGAGCACAGTTCCCAGGTTTTCCCGCTGGAAACGGGTTTCATTTTACTCAAATCGGGAATATTTTCGAGTTCTTCCCCTAAAAAAACTTGATAAGATACGGTTTTATCGGCGCCGTATGGAACAAACCGGTAATAGGCATCGGCAATTTCGCTTACATGAGCGCCATTTGAAAACAATCCGGCGCGAACCACCGTGTTTTTGTTTAAGGTAAAGGGCTCGGAATAAATGGGAGACTGGGCATTGGGAACTTTGCCATCCAGGGTGTATCGGATTTCTTTCCCGGTTTCAGTGGATAATTTTACCTGTTTTTGGGAAAAAAACAAGCCGCCAGCCTTGCGATTGTCTTGCGCGGATGCATCGAAAGTGGGCGCATCAAGGTATTGGATAGCCGGATACTTATCGGTCTCGTTGGAAAAACCAACAAATGCGGTTTTAACTGGTCGGCCAATCCAGGCATAGGGTTGTTCGATGCCCAGGGCAAAAGCCAGGGTAGCCGCATTGTCGTATTGATAAACGGGCAGGGTTATGGCAAAGTTATTTTTAACTGCTTTTCCCCAAAGGATGAATGGAATTTCCATTTCCGCCATGGCGTAACCTCCATGGCCATGCCCTACCCCGCCATGATCGGCCGAAACGACAAACAAGGTATTTTCAGCCATTCCGGCGTCTTTTACCGCCTGCCAAATCTGTCCGATGAGGCTGTCGGCGCGCGAAACAGCTGCATAATATTCCTGGCTGCCATGCCCGTGTTCATGTCCGGCATCATCCACATGATCGAGGTGAACAAAACAGAGGCTTGGTTTTTCTTTTTTAATAAAACCCGCGGCTAATTGAGCCGTTATGTATTCATTTTTGCCGCAAGTATCCAGGTTCACGGCACTTTTTTCAAACAAGCGACCAAATCCACGCCATTGATAGATTGCCCCAATTTTAGCATCGGGTTTCTGATCGCGCAAAATTCCGAAAATGGTGGGAAACAGATCCTCATTACCCACCGTAACAGGTGGCAAGACAAAATTGTCACGTTCGTAATCGTTGCTGTTGATTCCGTGTTGTTCAACATCGGCGCCCATAATCATGGATGCCCAGTTGGAACTGGAAGTAGATGGCGTTACACAACGCGCATGGAATGTGAAGGCTCCCTCTGCCATCAATCGGTCCATTACGGGCGTGTTGGCCTTGCGCACGCCATCGGGGCTCATCCCGTCTACCCCAACCACAACCACATGCTGTACCGGGGTATTTAAAGACTGTGCAATGATTGACAGAGTGTTATAAAAAAAGAAAAAAGTTAAAATGAAAAGGCGAAAATGCTGCATCACAAAAAACTTGGAAACGATGAAAAAAATGATTTTACCGGTTTTTAATTAAAACCGTAGCAATATGCTGCTTTTTCGCCTGTCCGGTCTATAATTGCCCAGTAAATATGATCAGACAAATCGGGCAGGGCCAGGACAAAAATCCAGTTATCTGCTACAGTTTCCCGGTTTTCGGGTATATTATAGGGCAAATTTTCCCAGGAGTCGGGGTTATCCACATCATAATCGGGCAACAGGCCCAATCGGCCCGTATTGAAGTAGCGCTGAATTTCGGCCTCCAACTTTTGTGCATAATCGGCTGCCTTGGGTGATGCATCCGTAAACACTTCTGTGACAATGTTGAGCGGAGTTTCAGTATGTTCAGAATCGGTAAGCAGGCATTTGAGGGCATCAGCCAGGGCTTCTTCAAATCCCATTTTGTTGCTGGGGATGTTGGTTTGACGGATTAGGTCGCCTTGATCAAAGATAATTTGCAAACCCGGCACCTGATGTCGGCTTTTCAAATCAAAAATGCGTTGTTGCAGATTTTCTCCAATTTTAAGGTTATCATCCCACCATTTAGCGGCCTTGGTGCTGAATGGGTAGTTGCTTCGAATGTACTCAAGGGTATTTTTCTCAATTTTGGTAACCCGATTGCTGTCGTGAATGGCTTCTGCAATGGCTTTTACTTCGGCTTCCGACAAAGCATTTCCACTGGATGTTGAAATGTAGGTATCAACTTGTTGCAGGAGCGCGAGGTCATAGCGTTGTCCGTCGATGATTTTGTAATAAGGGCGGCCCTTGGGGGCTTTGGGTGCAGGCGTTTGTTCCATTTGTTTTTGTAGGCAAGTTAGGATGGCTTTTTCGGGTGCGCATTTAAGTTTGCGTAAAGTTTCGCCAAGGCGGTACAACTTCCTGTGAAACGGAATTTTGGCAAAGGAGAAACATCAGGCGGCCCTGTTCCAGTGCTTGGCTACAAAAATCCACCGCAGCTTGAATAGAATGCCGAAGTTAAAATTGTTGAACAAACTGATCGAGATTTTCCTGCTCGCTCAAACCCAGTTTTTTCCGCAGTCGATTGCGACTGCGCCAAACACTTTCGAGGGAAATACCCGAGGCTTCGGAAATTTCGCGGCTGTCGAAATACAATTTGATAAGCAGAAACAAGCGGGTTTCTGCGGTGGTAAGATTGGGGTAGCTTGTTTTCAGCCGCAACAAGAGGCCCGGTGCTATTTGAGAGAATTGTTCAAGAAAATGTTGCCAATCGTGATCTGTCAGAATGCGCACCCTTCGGATGCCGGTATCGGTTTGGGCGGCTGATCCAATTTGGGAGAGGCGTTGCTCCAGTTCCTGAATCATCAAATTTTTCAATTCATGTAGCCGGGTAGATTGCCGCAATTGCTCTTGCTTGGCTTCCAGTTCGGTTTTGGATTGCACCAATTCCTGTTGGTGCAATTTTTCCCTGATTTCAAACAATTCCAGTTCTTGTTCATATATACGAGCCTTTCGTTTTTGGTTTTTTTGCAACAAAAAAGCAATTACACTCACCCAAAAGAGTCCCAGCAGCGCCAGGAAAGTAATAAACAGGGTTGTTTTACCCTGTTTTTTTATGGTTGCAATCTTTTCTTCCTGCTGCTGCAATTCATATCGAATTTTTTGTTTGGAAAGCAGTCGGCTTTTTTCTCCATTGTAAGCGGCATCATACAAGATCTTACTGTGGTTCATGCTGCTGTATGCGGTTTGGAAATTCCCTTTTAGGCAGGCGATTTGGGCTTTTCGATCTTCCAAATAGGCCATTAGCGCGGTATCGCGGGTGGGGAGGCATTTATTAAAGTAAAAACTGGCCCAATCGAGCTGATTTAGAGATAAATACACATTTCCTAACATTTTATTCAATTCAGTCTCACGCGCCTGATTGGAATGGGTGCGCATTTGATTTTGCGCTAAGGTGACGTAATACAGGGCGGAGTCGCTTTTCCCTTTTGCCAGGTAAATGCGCGACAAAAGCAGGTTGGAATTCATTTGATTGCCTGAAATCTTGTATTTACTCCTGATTGCCAAAGACTTTTGGGCATACATTAAGGCCGAATCGGGCATAAACAGGTCAAGGTATGTTTCTGCAAATTTTTCATATGCGCCTTTCTCAAATCCACAAAACGCAGCTTTTATATCAGGATTATCCGTCTCGATCAAATTCATCGCAATGCCGCACCAGCGCAATGCTTCCCGGTATTCCCGGCTCTCCCGATAAGCATCGGCCAATGCCAAGCGGACATTGAACTTTCGGTCCATGATCCGATCTTTGTTTTTTTCATATATCTCAAAAGCCTCCAGCAATAACCGAATGGATTCCGGATACCCCCCTTGTAACAACAACGCTCGAGCCTGAAAGCGCTTTGAATCGCCAAGCATCAACATGTTTCCAGATTTTTGGCATACAATTGTACTGCGTTTCAAACACTGCTCTGCATGCTCAAATTGTGCCTGATCGATGTACAATTCTCCACGAATCAAATCAGCAAAAGCAAGCAACTCGGGATCGTTAAACCTTTTTTCAAGGCAATCCAGGAAATAAAATCGGGTATTGTAATCACAATCCTCCGGCAAAATGTAGTACAAATGCTCACATGCCCAAGCCTGCATGTCTTCCGGAACCTGCGCTTTGATGCACATAAACGAGGAATCAAAGTTTCCCAATGGCAGGGTTTTAAAATAATCGCCATTGAAACGCGGACTCGTAAAAAAATCATAAGAATGGTCCTCTTTATTCAAACGGCATTGCATCATCACCAAAAGCACAACGGCACAACCAATCAAGCGCTCGATACGGCAAAGTTGTTGGTAGTTGATGGTCGGCATAAAATAAACTTTTTCAATCTAAAAAAAAGGAACGGCTTCCACTTGATGACTAACTGGACCAAAAGGGAAAAATGCAAGTTTCACCAAATGAAACCAACAAATCGCCTTTCGTAAGCCTAAATCAAAGGTAATTCATATTCATTAATCCAGAAAAAATATTTGTCCGGGGATTTGTCCGAGCTGATTTTAAAGGTTTTCCATAAATACCCTGCTTCTTTGCAGCCAGATTGAAGTAATTCACTCGTTGTCGGCAGAACGTTGTCGGCGACATGTTCAAGTTTCAAAGCTCAATACGCTGCAAGTCGACTGTTTTTATAAAATGCTTAAATACCGCTGGGGAGATGGCGTTTATGCATTTTACCAAGAACTTACAGTCGGCTTGCGCGTTTTTTTTTATCCAAAATAGCACTTGATCCGCTGTCTTTGCCACCAATTGGGACCATAATGTGATGGCAATTTGTGATGTGGCAGTTTTAATGCGGTTTTCCAACGCCATCCTTGAATTTTTATTCCCAAATAAGCATCCCCACCCGACCAACGGCCCAAACGGCTAAAGCGGCCCAACTGATCGGTCCCCAAATAAAAATATCCTGCCCTTATAGCCAATCCCATGCGCAAAAACTGCCAGTCCGTCAAATTGATGGGAGCCGAAATACCCCACCATTTGTGCTCCCATTGCGGCATAATCGTCACCACATTGGCTGTTTTCAACCGAATTCCAGAAAACGAAAAACGCTGCATCCACATGAAACTTGTGGAGAAATATTTCCCCATATAAAGAACTGCCTGAACAGAAAAGGCACTTGGCAAGCCAATTGAAAACTGTTTGGAAACCAAAGAGGCCGTAGAATCGGACAAAAAAGCCCGACTAGCATCGGAAACTACCTTAGGTCCCAGTTTGCGGCTGGGAAAGTCGGCAGGAAGCACCACCCTATTTTCCTGAAAAGAAATTTGATGCTGTTCAGCGTGTTGCCGAAAACGCACGGCGCCCAGGTTCAGCGCAGATAATCCCAGCCGCCAACGAATGGTGGCGCCTTCTGTCATTCGCGCCAGGCAAAAGCCAAGGTCGAACCCCAAGCCGCTCCCGTTTCTAATCAGATGCGGCATAATGCCCTGACCAACTTGCAACAAGGATTGTGTAAATCCGAAATGCCAGTTTCCATTTGAAATCAGGATGGAGTCATGCGGTAACTGGGTAAAATTGAAGCTTGTACTGGAACGAAGGAAAAAGGCTTCGTATCCGGTAAGAAGTTTGGGACTTATTCCCACAGACCATGCCCAATCCGCATTTTGCCTGTGGTAACAGTAGGGAATGGCCATTGTTCGCCACAACATTCCGCTTGATTGAACGGGGTTAATCGGGTGCGGAATATTTCGCTCCAATTGGCTGATCACAGGATAATCCAATATACCGGGCAATTGATAGGCCGAAACCAACGCTTCCACGCCAATGCTAAACCCGATGGTATGGCGTCTTCCAACATGAATTGAACCGGAAGGGCCTTGCACCTGTGCATGAAGCACACCAAAATAGTTTTTTCGACTGCCAAAAAAATCCTGCACGAGGGCTCCAGAGGAGGCACGCTGGAGCGCAGCAGTATCTACAATCGATATCAATTGCTCGGGGTGACGCACCAAATCCTGCGTAGAAGCATGACGCACAAACAAATAGTTGTTTTGCAAATACAAAGACGCCGAGCCCAAACTCAAATCCCAGGGGCTTTCCATATATGCCATGGATGCAGGGTTCCACGCGGCGCCATAAATGCCGGCATTCCTGGCGCCACGCATACCTGTTTGTACTTGTGCTCCGATGAAGATGGGTAAAAAAACCACAATTAAGCCGGGCAACAATCGGTATACAGAAAAGCGAATTGCCATAGAAGGTGTTGGGATGGTATCATGAATAAAATGAATACCCAGGATACACAACTTCGGTTCCTGGTGTCACACGAGCATACCAGGCTGGACGATAAAGCGGATAATCTTCCTGGATGTTAAGCAGGAACGTAAATGAGGGTGGCTGAATTGTCTGGCCTGAATAGCGCACAGGCCGTTTGATGCATGCTGGCAGGTGTGACGGAGTGGTACATATCTGTTTCGTCATTCATAAGTTCTGCCTTATCTAAAACCTCATAAAATGCGAGATTTTGGGCCTTATTGAGCACACTTGTTTCCGAAAATACAATGGTGCTTTCAAAACGGTGCTTAATTTTTTGCAATTCCCGATCGGGGATCGGGGCATTTTTTAGCTGATCCAATTCATCCCAAATTGCCGACAATGCCAATTCTGGCGAAATTCCATCTGCCGGCCTGCCTTCAATAACCAACAGACCGGGATCTGTATTGGCAGTAATGTAACAATCAATTTGAGAGAACAGTTGCTTTTCGCGCAGCAAATGTCGATAAAGTCGGGATGATTGCCCTTGCGCCAAAGCATCCGACAGTAAGTCTACCGGATAAAAGTCCGGATCGAGGCGGGCAGGCATTCGGAATGCCAGATAAACGGCAGGTACTGGAACGGCCGCACGCACTTCCCGGTGCAAGGGGCCTCTCAAAGCGGGTTCTTCAGGCAAATTGCGCAGCGGAGTGGGGCGCGCCGGAATGTTTCCAAACCATTTTTCCGCCAGTTCATGGGCAGATTGAGGGTCTATATTGCCAGCGATACACAAAACTGCGTTGTTGGGGCCATACCAGTTTTGGTAAAAGGAACGCACGTCTTCCAAATTGGCGTTGGAAACATGATCGGGGGAAAGTCCAATCACGGGCCAACGGTAGGGATGCACCTGGTACAGCATGTCTGACAAATGATGCCAGGCATCACCATAGGGCTCGTTCAGACAGGTTTCCTTGAATTCTTCTACCACCACCTTGCGTTGTACATCCAGTGCTTTTTGCGTAATACTGAGCGCCATCATCCGGTCGCTCTCGAGCCAAAGTGCGGTTTCGATGTTGGCAGCGGGCAATATTTCGTAAAAAGTGGTATAGTCGTTGGTGGTATAGGCATTGTTTTCCCCGCCGGCATGTTGGAGCGGCTCGTCAAAATCACGCACATTTTTACTGCCCGCAAACATCAAATGTTCAAACAAATGCGCAAAACCGGTTTTATCCGCTTGCTCGTCTCGCGAACCTACATTGTACGTAATGTTCACAGCCACCAAAGGCGTCGACCGGTCCTCATGCACCAGTATCCGAAGTCCGTTTGACAACACTTTTCGGGTAAAATGCACCATAAATCAATTTTTTTTAGCGGGCCAACCCCAAAAACGGGCGCTTAAAATGGGCAACACAAAAAAAGATGCGGTAAACACCGAAACCAGCATATCGGCCGTTTCACTTTCAATCCAGACTGCCCATGCCTGTCCTTCATACACATGACAAACGAAAGAAAATGCCAATTTGACGCCCAACACCGCAATCACCAGAAAAGCACTGGTTTCGAGAAAAGGAAATTTTTCCAACAAGCGCACAAACCAGTTGGCTACAAACCGCATCGCCAATATGCCAATAAATACGCCTATGCATATCAAATAGATGTTTTCAGTGAAGGCTACTGCGGCAAAAACATTGTCTATCGAAAATGCCATATCCATGACTTCGACAGCCACCACGGTTGCCCAAAACTTGTTCATCCAACCACGTGTAAACCGGTAAAACCATTTCTCATCTTTGTTCAAAAGGTCGTCTTCTGTGCTTGGGGTATTTTTACTTGAAAAGAATTTGTAGGCCAAATACAATAAATAAACACCACCCAATGGCTTCAACCACCAGATTTTCATCAACCAGGTGGCAAAAATTAGCGATAAGCCCCGAAAGACATAGGCGCCGATAATGCCGTAACGCAAGGCCCGCGGACGCTCTTCAGAAGGCAAATCCAGTACCATGGTGGCAAGCACAGCAGCGTTGTCTACGGATAACAGACTTTCGATCAGGATTAAATTCAACACGATGAACAGGCCGCCGCTCCAGTCTTCTCCGGCAATATGTTGGAATAATTCAGTCATGAACATAGTTTATAGAACCTTTGACCATTCAAAACAAATGCAGGAAACATAGGTTGTAATTTTTCGATGAATGGCGTCTGGCGTCAGATTTACAAACGCGAGATTTCAATAGGGCCGCAAAGGTGGTGGAAAGCCGTGCAACTTTGCAAGCATTTTGGGCAGGAAAGCACACTTCTGCATAAAAAGGACCTTTTTATGACTTTATTTTTGACTTGCCTGCTGTATTAATCGTTCCGAATCCTGCACCAGGCTGTCAAGCGCACGTTGAAGATCCTGTTTTTTACGGGCCTGATCAGCCGCCTTTGAACTTTGAATATCAGGAACAGCCAGGCCTTTTTTCCCAGATCGGGTTTCGGGTTCAGGCGCGCTGTCGTTTTTTTCGATTTCATCCAACTGTTGCTGCAAGGTGTTTTTGCGCTTTTCCAAATCATCCAGTTGATCAACCAGTTGTGCATCCATGTTTTTAACCTGTTTACGCAAAGCCCGATAAGCTTCTCCAAGTTGTTCCATGACGCCATCGTACTTGCCTGCGTCAAATTTGGCTTTCTCGCCTTTCAACACCTGTGCGCCAGCAACCACAAGAGCACGGGCCTTTTCAAATACCTCCTGCGATTGCGTTTTTTCCTCGGAAGTTCCAAAAAAATAATTATATACGAGAATACAAACCACCAATACAGCGGCCAATTTCAACAAGGAGCGAATCATTTTGTTTGTTTTTTAGAAAAAAGCACCTGAACAAATACTTTCGGAATTTACCCCGCGCAACCCAAAGATTAATGCATTTTTTGACGTAATTTATTGAAAATCAAATTTTTCAACATACATATACGTCGCTTCCCATGGGGCGCTTGGTATAAACACTTGGCAAATATGCAAAATTCGTACCCAATTCCATACTTCCTTCTGGATAATTTCTAGCACCCATAATGCTAAAATCCTGAAATTGAAAGCTGCAACAAATACATAATCAGAACCGGTTGTTTATACTTCACGCCGCCAGATTTTGCGCATAACGATCTTTATAAATCATGATAAATCAGCGAAACCCATCCTGATTTATCCACAAAATCCGGCGAATCCTGGTATA
>JAGWYI010000705.1 GCA_018969455.1 Bacteroidota bacterium
GCGTCAATGCCATCCCGAAAACCTTTCTGATTGGAAAAGACGGAAATGTGATTGCCGTAAATGCCCGTCAGAATCTGGAACAGGAAATTCTAAAAGCACTTTAAGTTGTCGCAGCACAACAACGCTCCAGCATACAAACCTTACCGACAGTTCGCTTACCTCATCGCACTGCTCGCTTTGGCTCTGCTTGTCCGGTACTTCCAGTCGCAATCCACACATGCGCCTGGCGCCGGACAAGCGCCACCTTTACCTCATCGACATGAAAGGCAGTCGCCTTCCGTGCAGCCCGATGATCCGAAACCTGAGAACGCCCACTCCAATGCGGTTCCACAGTATGTACTTGAAACCTTGAATTACATCCGGGAACACCATAAAGCCCCCCCTGAATTTGTGGGCGGCCGAAATTTTCAAAACCGGGAAGGCAATTTGCCGAAAACAGATGCAAAACAAAATGCCATTCAATATCAGGAATGGGATGTTTACCCAAAAGTATCTGGGCAAAATCGAGGACCAGAACGGCTTGTAACCGGATCAGATGGAAGCGCCTGGTACACGAGCGACCATTATCGCCATTTCATTCAGATCGAATAATAGAATTCAATGGATCTATTCCCTCCCAACGAAGTGCCTCCTTTTCCGGAAGGCGCTTTTATCGCCCAAATAGACGGCGCCAAAGCCCAAACTTTGCGCGCTTTTTACCCCAGGATTGCCAAACAACTCATTTTCCCGGATTATTTCGGCAAAAACCTGGATGCCTTGTCGGATTGCCTTTGCTCCCTGGAAGTAACCGGAAGTAGGAACGTAATACTCCTGATTCGGAATTTTTCCTTGTTTTTGCATAAAGAAAAACCAGAACGCAAATCAGCTGCCCTGCAGGTGTTGCAAGATGCCGAAATTCCCGCCAATCGCTACGATGGCATTTCTTTTCTGGTTGTTGGTTTGAATTAACCCAATAAAATAAAAATTTATGTTGCGTATTATGCTTTTCCTCCTCCTTCCTGTTTTGGTTTCGGCCCAGGGAGGCATGTGGTTGCCCCTCAACCTCGAAAAAGTAAACGAAAAAGAAATGAAGGCCCTAGGCTGCAAACTGGATGCCGACGATATCTATAACCCTGTGAAGCCCAGTTTAAAAGACGCAGTTTGCCAGTTTGCGGGAGGCTGCACCGCAGAAGTCATTTCGCCGGAAGGACTCCTGCTCACCAACCACCACTGCGGATTTGATGCCATTCAAAAATTGTCCTCCCTCGAACACAATTATGTGGAAAATGGTTACTGGGCAAAATCCCGATCTGAAGAATTGCCCGCCCCCGGCGTAACAGCCATGTTTATTCGCCGCATGGAAGATGTCACCCTCCGCGCCTTACAGGATGTTACGGAAGGCATGGGTGAGAAAGAGCGTCAAGCGCAAATTGATAAAAACATCGCCCAGATCCGCGCTGATGCCAAAAAAGAAAAATGGGAGGAAGCCATGATCCGGCCGTTTTACAACGGCAACCAGTATTTCCTGTTTATCACAGTGACGTACAACGATTTACGGCTGGTGGGTACACCCCCGAGCAGCATCGGCAAGTTTGGCGCCGACACCGACAACTGGGTATGGCCCCGCCACACCGGCGATTTTTCCCTGTTTCGCATTTACGCCGATAAAGACAATCACCCAGCAGGATATAATACCAACAATGTGCCCCTCAAACCCGATCATTTCCTTCCAATTTCGCTCGATGGGGTAGAAGAAGGCGATTTCTCTATGGTTTATGGCTTTCCCGGCCGTACAGATGAGTACCTCAGTGCTGCCGCTGTACGCCAGGCAGCCCTGGTGCTCGACCCCGCGCGCGTGGAGGTGCGCGACCTTGCCCTGAAAACCCTCGACGGTTTCATGCGTAAAGATCCAGCCGTGAAAATTGCCTACATCGCCAAATATGCCAGCATCGCCAATGCCTGGAAAAAATGGCAGGGCGAAATGTTGGGGATTAATAAGTATAAAGCCTTGGATAAAAAGAATTTATACGAAAAAGAGTTCAATGACCGCTTGCAGGCA
>JAGWYI010000706.1 GCA_018969455.1 Bacteroidota bacterium
TGCAGGCATCTTGGAACGGGTGCTTTTTCACGCCAAGGAGATCGATATGCGCGCCAACAGGATTGTGGTTTGTTTGTCTATAATTTTGATCGCTGTAGTGGTTTGTTTTCCAACGCACAATATTTTAAATTTCCACCAAATGCATTCGGCGGAGGTGGAGTTGCCTTTACGCCTGATGGGAAAAGTGTGCTTACTTCAACCCAAATGTCAGTTATGGCCGTAGACTTAACCAAGAGTTCACCCGCATTAGACACAATTGTTGACTTTTTAGAAATATTAGGCACCAGTTTGAACCTAATGCAATATGGTGGAGATGGTAAATTGTATTTCTCTACCATGGGGCGCGGTGCTTTTATGCATGTTTGCAAAACACCCGGTGATACATCTGGCAACCTCGGTTTTAGTTTTCGTGGGCAACCGTTGCCTGTCCAAAACATTAGAACGCTACCCAATTTGCCCAATTATCAACTTTTCGATTTTCAGAATAGCCCGTGTGATACCTTGGGGATTTCTGTTTCTACAATAAATTATGAGGAAGCGCCAAAGCCGCTGAACGGTTTACGACTTTACCCCAATCCGGCACAAGATCGGGCGGTGCTGGAACTCCCTGAAACATGGACAAGCAATGGTGCGGCACAATACCGCATATACAACGCCCTGGGCGCACTGGAACAAAGTGGTACGATCGCGGAGGGGGCTAAAAAGATCGTGGTTTCGCTGGCTAGTTTGCCCAACGGACTATATGTCTTTCAGGTGCTGCGTAACGGGAAGGTGCTCGGCACATCAAAACTTTCCATTGTGAAAAACTAAACCCTTTGGTTCACAGCCCCGTGCGCTTATGCAGTGCACGGGGCTTTATTAATTTCCCGCCATGAAAAAATGTTGCTTTTTTATTCTATTAATTCTATTTGCAAGCCATGTTGCCCACGCCCAACAGCACGATCGCTTTTGGATTTCAGGATATTCTCTCAATTCTCTGCCACCTTATTTAGGGAACATTATCGACTTTAGTACCGACAAGCCAACCGTTACGGCAAACACGGTTGCCCTGGAAACCACCGGCGCCACCTGCACCATAAGTGATGCCGATGGCAACCTGCTGTTCTATACCAACGGAGGACAGGTCCGGAACAAGTTGCATCAACTGATTGAGAATGGAGACAGCCTTAATACTTCCCCTGGTGAGTATCCGTCTCCGATTTATGGAACGCAAGTTGCTTACCCTTTGACAAGCACCTTGTTGGTCTTACCCGGTACGCACAACAAAGATTGGTATCATATTATTCATCTGACAGATACCTATTGTGGGCCAGCGCTCCCTGGAATCTGCAAACGACCGCTCTTACACACCCTCGTGGATATGTCGGCAAATAATGGTGCGGGAAAAGTATTAATCAAAAACCAAATTTTGTACAACACTTGGGCGATGGATAAGCCTATCGCTGTTAAGCATGCAAATGGAAGAGATTGGTGGATTATGATGTCGGATCATCTTACCAATCGGCATTATACTTTTTTATTCAATGATACCGGTATCCTGGACTCTTTTACGCAAGTTGTTGGCTACAAGCCTGATCCGGTGGTATCAAGAGATGCTGGCGGAAATAACATATTCTCCCCGGACGGCAGCATATATGTGGACTCTGACTCCCGCAACGGCCACCGCATCTTTGATTTTGACCGTTGTACCGGGCAACTTAGCAATTTCCGCTGGATACAATTGGATGAGCAACAACCCTTCGGTGGTGTAGCGATTTCGCCCAACTCCCGCTTTCTGTACATCACCGCCAGCGCATGGGCCATGCAATACGACCTGTGGGAACCGGATGTAGCCGCATCGGTAGACACCGTGGCCGTGTGGGATGGGTTTTGTCAGCCCTGCCCAGGATCCAATACCACCTTTGGTGAGTGTCAGTTGGCAATGAACGGCAAAATTTATGTCGTTCCCAATAACGGAGTATACTTTCTGAACTATATCGATCAACCAGATTTGAAAGGAAAAGACTGCGCATTCATTCAGCACGGGCTGGAAGTTC
>JAGWYI010000055.1 GCA_018969455.1 Bacteroidota bacterium
CCGTTCCTTTAGTTGGCATTTCTCCGACAAAATAGGCAAACAAATACGCTTAAATCAACAAACTAACCGTATTTGCATGCGAATTGGATCATCCTGTGTAAAAGGCGGAACATCCTTAATCGGTTTAAAATGCATATTACCTTGTCTACCAACACACAACTTACAAAAACCCTTGGCGGATTATTTTTAATCTGCATGATATCTCCGGTATTTCTCTTTGCCAAACACATTATCGGCGGTGAAATGACATACCGGTATTTACAAGACAACCCGAATGGTACCAAAAAATATGAATTTACGCTGGTTATTTACCGGGATTGCGACAGCGGCGGCGGCTTGCTCGATAATCCGGCAAGCATCGGGATATACCGGGGAAGCAGCACCAATGCAACCCTTTACGTAAGTTTTGACGTAACCCTTCAAGGGCCCGTTTCAGTTAGTCCGGTCATTCCACCTTGTGCCGACGCCTCCGCGGTAAACAATGCATGTACCCAACGTGGAGTTTATGTTTTTACCCGCGATTTGCCACTTACCAGCACGGAGAGTTATTTTATCGTGTACCAACGCTGTTGCAGAACAGATCAAATTACCAATGTAATCAATCCGGGATCTACTGGCGCCACCTACATGGTAGAGCTCACCCCTCAGGCACAGGCAGCCAACAACAGCAGCCCGGTTTATCTAAACTACCCGCCCACCTTTATCTGCAACAATTTCAAACTGAATTTCGACCACAGTGCGACGGATGCCGATGGAGATTCGCTCGCGTATTTTTTTTGCAACCCTTTTGATGGTGGCGGTCAGGGTGGAGGCCCTGGCGGTGGCGGATGCAATTCTCCACAACCGAGTCCGCCGTGCGGACCGCCATTCGATTTGATCCCTTTTTCCGGGGTTTACAGTTCGATCCATCCCATGGGAGGAGTTCCGCTCATCGGCATCGATACCTTTTCGGGTTTATTGCACGGAACCCCCAATATTCTGGGCCAGTTTGTTGTAGGTGTTTGCGTAAAAGAATACCGCAACGGCGTGTATTTGGGCATGGTAATCCGCGATTTTCAGTTTAATGTGGTAGACTGTACCCCCACGGTGATTGCCAACATCGCAGCCAATGCCGTTACTGCGCCCAAAAAATTTGTGGTAAAACGATGTGGCGACAAAATTGTCTCTATCCTCAACCAAACCCAACAAACGCCCGATTTGGTTTCCTGGGAATGGGAGGTAGATTTAAAAAATGGCAGTATCTTTAAATCCAACGCATGGCATCTTACCGTTTCGCTTCCCGATTTTGGCCAGTATACCGCAAGACTATACCTCAACCGGGCCCCAAACCTATATTGTAAAGACACTGCTTTTGTGGATATTTACGCCTATCCAGGTGTAAAAGCCAATTTTAGCTACAATTGGGACGTGTGTACGGAAGGCCCGGTACTCTTTTCAGACAGCTCAATTTCAGGAGCGAGCGGCGGAATTGTAGATCGCAAATGGATAATGGGGACTACCGGCGACACCCTGCAACAACTCAATCCTTTGTACCAATTCCCAGAATACGGAACCTACGCGGTAAAACTGACATTGACCGACGCCGATGGATGCCAGGATGAACGACTGCAACAAGTAGACTGGACCCCCCATCTCCCCCCCCAAATCCCAACGCTCGCTCCCCAGTTTGCGTGCATACCCGACTCACTCGCATTTACCATTCTGGATTCCCTCGACCTAAAAAACGACTCTATTGTATGGAATTTGGGCGATGGAAACTTTTCCTACAAACAGCGGCCTGTACATGCCTACCAAAAGGAAGGCATATATACCGTGAGTGTCGCAATTACCACCCAATACGATTGCTTCGCAAGCGATACCTTCAAAAACATCGTTACTACGCGGTTCCGGCCCCATGCCAACTTTTCCTATGCACCCCAACAACTCAGCAACCTTCAAAATCAGGTTCAATTCACCAATTTGTCCGATAGTTCAGCCATAGACTTTTCCTGGTTACTGGGCGCCAAAGGCCGATCATCCCTGATAAATCCTTCCTATACATTTGATAACGACACCGGTCTCGTACCCGTGCGACTGCTTGTACACAACAAGGATGGATGCGCCGATTCTTTGGTACAGTTTCTGGATTTGGTACCCAAACTCCGACTTTATTTACCCAATGTTTTTGCTCCGGAATCAGATAACGGGAAAGGCAACGATCGGTTTGGGGTGCTGGGAATCATTCCTGGATATAAGGATTTTAACCTGAAAATTTGGAGTCGCTGGGGAGAATTGGTATTTGAAAGCCAAAATCCAGATGATAGCTGGACGGGCCGACGATCTGCTACGGGCAAATTATGCCCCACAGGGGTATATGTTTACCAACTTAACATCGTTGGTCCGCGTGGAGAACCCATCGTTTTACAGGGAACCGTCACCCTATTGTATTGAATATTCCAAGAAATCCAATACATTGTGCGCAATTTCATGTTTAAAATTGATTTTCGCATGCAGCTTCCCATGTATTTAAGCGCCGCTTTTTGTCTGATTGCTACCATCAGTTCGGCTCAAATTACAGATCCCAAAGCCACCGAGGTGTGGTCGCCCGAACCACGGGTTGTAACGCCCGGAACCAACAACGGCGCGCCTTCCGATGCCATTGTACTGTTTGACGGAAACAACCTCAATGAATGGCGGAGCGTGAAAGATTCCAGCGCCGCAAAATGGGACATTGCAAACGGCGCCATGACCGTAAAACCTGGCGCCGGCAACATTGCCACCAAACGCAGCTTTGGCGACGTCCAATTGCACATCGAATTTGCCAGTCCAGAAGTAGTAAAAGGCGAAGGACAAGGACGCGGCAACAGCGGGGTTTTCCTGCAACAACGGTATGAAGTTCAAGTACTTGATTGTTACCAAAACCGCACCTATTCCAATGGCCAAACCGGAGCCATTTACAAACAGTACATCCCACTGGTAAATGCTTGCCGAAAACCAGGTGAATGGCAAACCTACGACATCGTATACACCGCCCCCCGTTTCAACAACGATGGCATCCAGGTGGCTGCAGGACGTATAACCGTGTTGCACAACGGAATATTGATCCAAAACAATGTCGAAATAAAAGGCAGCTCCGAGTATATTGGCCTTCCCAAAATCCAGGCGCACGGTAAGGCGCCGATAGAATTGCAAGATCACGGCGATTTGGTGCGTTATCGCAACATTTGGGTACGGGAATTGTAAGTCGTATCTTTACGGCTTCAAACCCAATACAACTCAATGGCTTTCGACAATTTTCCGTTTTACAAACAGCACGACGCCGCCGATTGCGGCGCCACCTGCCTGCGCATGATTGCCCGCCATTATGGCAGGCATTATTCGCTCGAAAACCTGCGCGAATTGTCATACCTCGACCGGGAAGGCGTGTCCTTGATGGGCATTTCTGATGCCGCAGAAAAAATTGGACTGCGTACCCTGGGTGTAAAAACAGGGTTTCAACGCCTGATGTCCGACATACCACTGCCATGTATTGCGCACTGGCAACAGGAACATTTCATTGTTATTTACCGTGTCGCCGACAAACGGGTATACGTAGCCGATCCCAAAATCGGGAAAATGGAATTGTCGGAACAGGAATTTCTGAATGGTTGGATCAGCGATGTGGTCAATACCGAGCCGCAAGGCATTTTGTTGTTGCTCGAAACAACCCCCGAATTTTTCAAAAGGGAAGGTGAAAAAACCGATCATTCAGGCTTCGGTTTTCTCTGGGGTTACCTCAGTCAGTACAAAAAATTGATTTTCCAACTCACCATCGGCCTCCTGCTTGGAAGTTCCATTCAACTGGTGTTTCCGTTTTTGATGCAAGCCCTGGTTGATAAAGGCGTACAACTCAATGACCTCGATTTTGTATACCTCATCCTTGCGGCGCAGGGAATGTTGTTTATCAGCCAGGTAGCTGTGGAATTTATCCGGGGCTGGATTCTGCTACACATCGGAACCCGGGTGAACATCAACCTGGTCTCCGATTTTTTAATCAAATTAATGAAACTGCCCATGTCATTTTTCGACTCGAAGATGACGGGCGACTTGCTTCAGCGCATTTACGACAATGAGCGCATTGAGCGCTTCCTTACCTCGGCTTCGCTCACTACGCTTTTTTCCGTGGTGAGTTTGTTTGTCTTCGGGTTGGTTTTGTTGTTTTACAATGCCATCATTTTCCTGGTATTTTTTGTAGCGGCCGGGCTTTACTTTGGCTGGGTAGCCATGTTCCTCCAGCGCCGCCGCGCACTCGATTACCGCCGTTTTGAACAAATGGCCGAAAACCAAAATACCTTGATCCAGCTGGTCAATGGTATGCAGGAAATCAAACTGCACAACGCTGAACGACAAAAACGCTGGGCATGGGAACGCATTCAGGCGCGTTTGTTTCGGGTAAACGTGCAATACCTGGCTACCGACCAGTTTCAACGGGCCGGAGCAGCCTTTATCAATGAAGGCAAAAACATCTTGATCTCTATTATTGCGGCTACCGCCGTGATCAAAGGTGATATGAGCCTGGGTATGATGCTCGCCGTTCAATACATCATCGGGCACATGAACGCACCGCTGGAATCGTTGGTTCAATTCATGCTGGCAGCTCAAGAGGCAAAAATCAGCCTCGAACGCATGAACGAAATCCATAGACGTCCGAACGAGGAACCCGATGCCGATTCTAAAGTGACGGTTTTGCCCTCTAACGGCGATCTGATTTTACAAAATTTGTCGTTCCGATATGGCGGTCCACATGACCCCTGGGTGTTGAAAAACATCAATCTGACCGTAAAAGAAGGCAAAACAACTGCAATTGTGGGCACAAGCGGCAGTGGCAAAACCACCCTGCTCAAAATGTTGCTCAATTTTTACCCACCCACCGAAGGATCTGTCCGACTTGGCGACCTCAATTTATCCAACATCAACAACCAATTGTGGCGCAGCCATTGTGGCGTAGTTATGCAAGACGGGTACATTTTTTCCGATACCATCGCTCGAAACATTGCACTCGGCGAGGAACACATCGACCGCCGCCGACTACTCTATGCCGCCAAAGTTGCCAATATCCAGAATTTCATCGAGTCATTGCCCCTGGGATATAATACCAAAATTGGGCTCGACGGAGTAGGACTCAGCCAAGGCCAACGCCAACGACTGCTCATCGCACGGGCCATTTATAAAGACCCGGCGTACATTTTATTCGATGAAGCAACCAATGCCCTCGATGCTTACAACGAACGGGTTATTATGCACAACCTCGAACATGCATTCCGAAACAAAACCGTGCTCATTGTAGCCCACCGCCTCAGTACCGTACGAAGCGCCGACCACATCATTGTACTTGAAAAAGGAGAACTCGTGGAACAAGGAAATCATCAGGAACTGACCGATAAACGGGGCGCCTATTACCACCTGGTGAAAGACCAACTGGAATTAGGCGTCTGATTTTTTACCCTTTGTCATGAAGTTGGCCAATTGCAAAACCCAGCTACCCATCAATAATCCCAATTCAGGACAATGGCAATATACTTTTTATAATAATATTTCACCTCATGTTGGAAAATCGCGAATACGTAGAACTTCGTTCCGAAGATGTACAGGAAATTTTAGGTACCCCTCCCGGTTGGCTGGTACGCTGGGGAACTACGGTGGTATTGCTCGGATTTTTACTCATGGTTATTGCAGCCTGGTTTGTCCGTTACCCTGATGTCGTGGAAGGAAAGGTCGTTATTACCACCGCAACTCCGCCCGTTGATGTAGTTGCCCGTATAGATGGAAGGATAGCCCGCTTTCTGGTGCAAGACACTGCCGATGTCAAAGAAAACCAACTACTTGCCGTGGTTCAAAGTACTGCCGATTACCTCGATGTTTTAAGCCTCGATACCTCGGTGCAAAGCTGGCAACACCGCGAAATTGAGCATATGCGCACAACCGAAGTCCCCCGATTGCTTGAACTCGGCGACCTCCAAACTGAATATTCAGAGTTTATTCAAAATCTGGAAGTTTATAAATTCGGAAAACAAACCCGAAATACCACAACTGGCTCCAATATAGTTTCAATTAACCTTCAAATCAGCCGACTCAGTCAAAGCATTGAATACGACAGAAAAGCCCTCGGACGGGTTAAAGATCAAATTTCTGTTGCCGAAGAACTTTATAAAAAACAAAAAGAACTATTTGACGCCGGAATCGTATCACGGGTCGATTTCGAAAAAGAACGCTCCAAACTGGCCGAACTGGAACGTACCCGCGATGAATATAATGAAAATTTGATCCGTAAACAAAATGAAATCATCAACTTAAGACGCGGCATCACCGACGCATCCTTTACCCGAGACGAGTCAGACGCGAGCGCTACCACACGCCTGCGCAACAGCCTCAACACCTTGCGCAGCAGCATCGATAAATGGAAACAAACCTACCTGCTTACTGCTCCCATCGCAGGTAAAGTTTCACTCAATACCTCCTTCTTTAGTGCCAATCAGTACGTACGACAAGGCGATTTGGTACTCACCATCGTGCCCTCGGCCAAAGGCGCACTTACCGGACGCATGCTGTTGGCCGTAACAGGATCGGGAAAGGTTAAACAAGGGCAAACGGTACTCCTCAAACTCGATGGATACCCGTACCATGAATACGGTACCCTGAAAGGATTTGTTGTGAATAAATCTCTCGTTCCCAAAAATGACCAGTACGCCATCAGCGTCAGCCTGGTAAAAACCGACAACAAACTCATTACATCCTTCCACCGTGAAATTCCATTCGAACAACAATTGCAAGGGAGAGCAGATATTATTACCGAAGACAAAGGTCTCCTAGAACGCATCGGCGAACAAATGTTTGCTTCCGTTCGGTAAAACAGAATACAGTTTCATCCCCTTCTTTGCCCTCCATGACATCAATTTTGCCCGATTGATCTACTCCGTGCTTTTACTGTTTTGTTTTGTTACTACATTGCTGCTGCATTTTCAGACCAGGAATGCAAAAGGGAATCTGCCGAGCAACATCCTTTTTCTAAACCCATTCCAAGGAAGTTCATCGCCTGGCATATTCCATCGTTTTTCCTGGGCCAGGAAAAATCCTTCAAGCATTTTCAATTCACAACCACCATGAAAAAGTACATTCGATACGCGCTCCTGATTCTGGCAGTATTGCTCGTTATTATCCAATTCTTTCAACCGGCCAGGAATCTGTCTAATGATCAAACCATGCATGCTGCCAACCTGTATCCTGTGGCGGAAAACCTGGAAAAAGTACTTAAAACGGCATGCTATGATTGTCACAGCAATTATACCGAGTATCCATGGTATGCATCGGTACAGCCTGTTGCCTGGTATTTGGCCGATCACGTGAATGACGGTAAGCGCCATTTTAATTTTTCGACTTTTGCCAAATTGCGTATAGCCATCCAAAACCACAAACTGGAAGAAGTCATAGAACAGGTTAAAGAAGGCGAGATGCCCATGACCGCCTACACCTTGATTCACCGCGATGCTGCCCTTACAAATGATCAAAAGGCGCTCATTATTCAGTGGGCTCAATCCGCTATAGACAGCATCCATGCACACTATCCTGCCGACAGTTTGAAAATGCCGGAGCGAAAACGCAAAGACTGATCATTCCCGTTTTTTAAACCGGTAGGAATACAAATCCGGTTCCCCATCGTAGTAGCCGTCAATTACCACGCTGTTGTATGCCCGGCGTATGGCGTCAATGGTTTCAGATGCATTGTTTACCCGGTTGCCGTTTACCCGTGTAATTAAAAAACCTGGCTGCATATGTGTTTGATATACAATACTTTCACGTTTTACGGAAGTCACCATTGCGCCGGGCATTCGAAGCGTTTTTTGTTCTTCCTTGTTCAAATCGCGTATTTCGATGCCAATTTCATCTTTCAACTCATCGCCCTCTACGCGAACAACAGCGGTGGAGTTTCGGCTGTCTTTTAATGTAACTCGCGTTTTATAGGTTTTTCCCTGACGCCAGTATTCCACCGTCAGTTGTTGCCCGGGCCGATACCGCCCCACCATTTCCTGCAATTCGGGCGTACTTTTCAGGCGCACCTCATTGATTCCCAAAATTACATCGCCATCATGCAAGCCTGCTTCTGCAGCGCCGCCCTCGGCGTTTACTCGGGTTACAAAAACGCCCTCTGTTTTGGGCAATCCCAATTCGCGCGCCCGATCATTGTCTACATCTTCTATGGCTACACCCAAAAAAGCGCGCTGCACCACGCCAAACTCCCGAAGATCTCCAATTATTTTTTGAACTAAATTGGAAGGCACCGCAAAAGAATATCCCTCGTAACTCCCAGATTCTGTTATAATTGCAGTGTTTATCCCAATCAACTCCCCTTCTGTATTTACCAGCGCGCCCCCGCTGTTGCCGGGGTTTACCGCCGCGTCTGTTTGAATAAACGATTCAATGCTGGCGCCGCCGCCCAGGATGTTGATGTTACGGCCTTTGGCGCTGATGATTCCTGCTGTGACTGTGCTTTCAAGGTTGAACGGATTTCCTACCGCCAATACCCACTCCCCTACCCGCAAAGAATCACTGTTGCCAAACATGACAAATGGCAACTCCGATGCTTCAATTTTTAACAAGGCTATGTCGGTAGAAGGGTCAGAGCCCACCAAGCTGGCCTTGTACTCCCGTTTGTCGGAAAGGGTGACCTTTATATCGCTACTACGGTCTATCACATGGTGGTTGGTCACGATAAAACCGTCGGGGGAAAGAATAACCCCCGAACCGGAAGAACCAGATACATTTCCGCCCCACAAACCGGCGCCGGATTGAACAATAGCCCGGATGTTTACCACCGCAGGTGTGGCAATTTCAGCAGCATCTATAAAATTGGTAGGCGCCGACGACATAAAATGACGGGTCGTTCGCGTGTTGAACAACTTGTCTACCAAACCTGTATATCGAACATCACCGGCCTCCGACGACCAAACGACCCGATTGGCGCTAAAAAATCGGCTGAATAAAAACACCGACAAGAACGAGCTGATTAGGCAGGCAAGAAAAATCGGCAGATACTTACGCATGAAGTCAAAAAATTAGTGAAACGGGCAAATAAGGGAAAATACCACTTAAAACGTCAATGTTAAGGTTCTATTAAACCAGGTTGACAAGATCATTATTTTGCTCGACCTTTGGATGATTCTAACAAACATGCATCCAACCTTGTTGTAGAATGTGAATTTAAACAAATCAAACGATGAATTTTTGGAAATATCAGGGCGCAGGCAATGATTTTATCATGCTCGATCAACGCAACGATACCTGGATTAAACGGGAAGATACCAACAAAATTGCGCACTTGTGCCACCGCCGCTTTGGAATTGGAGCAGATGGACTCATTTTATTGCAAAATCACCCGGATTATGACTTTGAAATGGTATATTTCAACGCCGATGGCAATGAAAGTACCATGTGTGGCAACGGCGGTCGCTGTATTGTAGCTTTTGCCCATCATTTGGGCATCATGAACCACCGCTGCCACTTTCTAGCCATCGACGGGCCCCATCAGGCATTGTGGCGCCCGGCTTCCGAAACCCAAGCTTCCTGGATTGAATTGCAAATGGCGCCTGTATCGGCCGTGGAGCAGCAAGACGATGCTTATGTATTGAATACAGGTTCCCCTCATTTTGTTCGTTTTTTAGACGATATTTCTACGATCGACCTCGTAGCAGCAGGTAGGCAGGTGCGTTACAGCCCCAATTTTGCCCATGCAGGCATCAACGTGAATCTGGTAATGCAAAATGCCGATGGATTGTCAATTCGAACCTACGAACGCGGGGTAGAAGACGAAACTTATGCCTGTGGAACCGGTATTACCGCCGCTGCCCTGGCCAACAGCTTGAAACAAAATTACACTGCCGGAGCATATGAAACAACGGTACAGGCAGTAGGAGGCAAACTCAGCGTTCGCTTTTATAAAAATCCAGATGAAACTTTTAAAGACATTTGGCTTTGCGGCCCGGCTGTACGGGTGTTTTCAGGAAATCTTTAAAATCCATTCCCTTTATGAAATATTACGCCCTCCTTTTTATCTTATTCTCTCTCTGGATGGATCTGTCTGCCCAAACCGACAGCCTAAGGCAAAAAACAAGCAGCCCCAAACCCAGCACATATACCCTGATCAAGCAGGCCAGAAAACAACTTAAAGCCAACTTCCTGGCCGATAACCCGGGCGAAGCACTCATTTGGATGGATTCGCTGATGGAAATGGAAAATGAAAAATATGCCGCTTTGGCATGGGACGAACGATGGATGCTTTATTTATGGCAGGAAACCTTTGGAAACATGCTGGAAGAGGTAGCAGCCTTTGATGAAAACGAACGCTATGCTTACAGTTTAAAAATTCAACCGCCGGAAGACAGCCTGTACGAAGTGCTGGATAGCCGACTGTATGAAATGCGATTCGATCTGTTCAATGATTTGAACAAAGGGTTTTTTACCGAAGAAGAACGATTGGTCACAACCCTCATGATTGATTACCTGCTGCGTTTGAACGTCGATTCTGAAGATTGGAACAACCGAATTCAAACATTCTCCCATAAATTCCCCAACTCCCGGTTCAATACTTTCTTAAAATCAACCCTTCGAACGGTGTTGAAACCCACCCAAAATGCCTTAAACATGCATATGCTGTTTGAATCTGGTACCTGGACCGATGAACTGCAACGCACCCTCAATCCCCTGTTTGCACTCGACTTAGGACTCGGGTATTCCCATAAACGCTGGAATTACAATTTTAACTTTACCATTGGCGGACCGCGACTCACCCGCGATGTCGCAGAACTACGGGATTCATTCGCTTATTTTTGGCCTAAAAAAGACCATACTTTGTATTTTAACACCGATTTTGACATCGGTTATGATCTCATTCATACCCCAAAAATCAGAATTTTTCCTGCCATCGGAGCAGGATACTGTTCCTTGCGTCCGCCAAGTTCCGACGAGTCAGACAATCCGCAACCCGATTATTACGTCTTTTTTAAGTACAATGGGTTTTATTGGTTGGGCTCGATTACCGCCGACATCAAATTCCATTTTAAAAACGCCGAAGCCAATTTGATCCCCAAAACCTCCTATTATGGCGTTCGATTGCGCATGGGTGTCCGCAAATTGTATCTGGGCAACCAAAACTGGGCGCTTGCCGGCAATCTTTTTTTCTTTTCTGTAGGATACAATTTACACAGCTTCCTAACCGCACCCTGAAATGAATATTCCGGCTACAGATAATTTCGATTGGCTTTCCGAACCCCAGACCGCCTTTTCTGCCTGCGCATCCTGGGCAGATGGCACATATAACGAGCTGGAAATCAAGCAAATCATGTTTCAACCCAGCGGCCCCTTTTACATTGCCGCAGGCATGAACCTCCTGGCCGAACACCTGCGTCGCTTCCGCTTTACCCCTGAAGTGATTCAGCGAATGGGTCACTGGACCGATGCGAACGGGCGCTCGGTTTTGCCGGAAAGTTTCCTCAATTACCTGCAACGCATGCGCCTGAATTACAGTGTGAGCGCACCTGAAGAAGGGCGTTTGATGCTGTCTGGGCAACCGCTCTTGTTGTTGAAGGGACCCAAAATTGCCCTGCTGTTGTTGGAATCTGCCTTGCAACATCTGTGCATTACAAGCACCTTTTGGGCTACTCAGGCTGCCTACCATCGTTGGGAGCGTCAAAGTTGGCAGGAAATGGATGCACTACCATTGCCTTTGGTTGCCGCCAACCCGGAAGGCTGGATGGCCCGAGCGTACTATCTGGGTGGTGGGCAAGAAAATGTTTCCGGAAAAATGGAATTAGAACCCATCCAATACCAGCCTGCTCCCAGCCACAACAATAGTCCGCTGTCGCAAATTAGGCGCTTATACAAAAACGAAACGCCCGTAGGAGACTTATGGCTTTCACACGCAAGTGAACAATTGACGGAAGTAAACCAAAACCACCAGATTTTGATCAACTTTTTAACCAAAGAGCGTAAATATCTTCAATTCAACCGTTTCCAAAATTTATACAATCCACTTGTACTGGGTGGCAGCGCTGTTTTGCCCACCCAGGGATTGGCATATCTAAGGCAAAGAACCTTAAAACAATTGGAATATTTTGCCCAAATAAATTGGGATGACTATCCAGGCGGATGGATTTCAGATTGAATAAGATTTTTTTACCCAGTCCATTATTATTTACTGTAACAAGCCTGTTTTTTGTAGAAAAAATGCGAAATTAATCTTCAAACAAGCGAAATAACGCCGCATTTTGAATTTAAACAGGTGGATACGTTGTCTTACTCCAAATCGGAATAAATGGAATCGCGATCAACCTGGTCGGGCAGCGGGCCAAAGTGAACCAGTTTGAGTTCGGCCATTTTCCTGCCAGCCATGGCACTTTCCAGCAAGGTTTTTTCATCCAATCGGGCTGTCAAATATCCCGACCAGAATGCGTCGCCTGCTCCGGTCGTATCTTTTACTTCAACTGCACGCGATGGCAAATAGTGCTTTTCATGGTCATTTCCAACCCAGAGACCGTCGGAGCCCAGGGTAAAACAAACTTCTTTGGCGCCCATTTTTAGAAAATGATCAATGACGGATTCTGGATCGGGGCTTTCATCCTCGTAAAGGCGCTTCCAGTCTACATCACTGATTTTCACCATAGCGCCAAGGCGAGACAGCTCGGCGACCAAACGTTGGGCTTCTCGTCGGTCATTCCAAATTTTCTCTGCATAGTTGGCGTCAAGCGATAACATGCAGTTGGCGCGTTTGGCCTTTTCTACCGCCTGCATGATGACATTTTGC
>JAGWYI010000707.1 GCA_018969455.1 Bacteroidota bacterium
GTATTACTATTCGTTCTGTCTTTATTCTAATTCTTAACCAAACAACATAATTTTAACATGAAACAATTTCGTTTGCTGCTTTCGCTGCTGGCCATTTCCGGTCTTGTAATGTTTACCTCCTGCGACAAAACCGATGAGCCGGCCCCAACGCCTACCATCACCGCTACGGCGCAGGCCAATGCCAATTTGTCTATCCTAGTCGATGCCCTCGTGTACACCGACCTGGCAAATACCCTCAATGGAACCGACAAATTCACGGTTTTTGCACCCACCAATGCCGCTTTCACTGCTTTGCTCAGCACTTTGGGCGTAAGCAAAGTGACCGACATTGACAAAAATACCCTCAAAAGCATCCTGTTGTACCATGTGGTGAGCGGAACCGTAAAAGCGGCCGACATTACCACCGGTTATGTTAAATCGGTTTCGCCATTCGGAACAACATCTAGCTTCCTGAGCCTGTACGTTACCAAAGATGCCAATGGTGTGAGCATCAACAACGGCGCAAAAGTGACCACTGCCGATGTGATTGCTTCTAATGGCGTAGTGCATGTGATCGACAAAGTGCTCACCATCCCCAGTGTAGTGAACCATGCCCTCAATAACCCCAATTTTAGCAGCCTCGTGGCCGCCATTACCCGCCCTGATTTGTTGGTAGATTATGTAGGCATCTTGAGCGGAGCCGGTCCATTTACCGTATTCGCACCCACCAATGCCGCATTCTCGGCACTGCTGACCGAATTGGGCGCTCCGAACCTGAATGCAATCGATGCCAATACCCTGAATAAGGTGCTTCAGTATCACGTGGTGAACGGCGCCAATGTGCTGAGCTCCGCTCTTACCGAAGGCCAGCAAGTGACTACCTTCCAGGGACAAAAATTTACCATCTCCCTAAGCGGCGGCGCTAAAATCAAAGACGCCAACAACCGCATTTCCAACATTGTGGTGGTAGATGTGCAAGGATCTAACGGCGTGGTGCATGCAATTGACAAAGTGATTTTGCCAGTTCTATAAGGAATTAACTGTAAAATAAAAAAGCGCCGCCCTGTCTGCAGGACGGCGTTTTTTATAATAAAAATGCTTATTTTTCAAAAATATAGGCCAAATACCGCTCCTTGAGCCTCTCCTGAAACAACAAAAGCACCCCGCCCAGGGCCAACAAAAGGCACAAAACCCAAGGCAAGGGCAGAAATAATACCAGGCCGGGAATCAAAACCAGCACTCGCATCCATTCCAGATAAAATACCCAGCGCTTTTGCTCTAAAATAGCTCCGCAATTGATAAGTGTTAACAGTAAGAACAAACTGATGCTCACTTCTATCGGCCAAATAAGGCGCCGTTCGAACAACAAAAAAACAAACAACACAGCCAGGGCTGCCCCCAATTGTACCCCCGTATACCACCGAAGTACCTTGCCCGTACTGCCTTCTCCTGGCAAAATATGCCATTTTCGCTCCAGTACACTCCGTATGTTGGGGTCGATCAGTGTAGGCGGACCAAATACCACCCGCATTTTGTTTCGGAAGCCCTGCGCCCGTTTGGCTGTGTAAAACATTTCAAATAAGAAATGAAAATGCTGCCACAAAAAACTATGGCTGTAAAGCGGGTGTACGAGGCCGTATACCGGCTCTTCTGTTTCTTCCTGGAAAGTGCCAAACAACTTGTCCCAAAAAATAAACATGTCGCCGTAGTTTTTATCCAAATACATCGGGTTGCTCGCATGATGCACCCGATGGTGCGAGGGCGTTACCAGAATGTATTCCAGAAATCCCAGTTTCCCAATCAGCCGGGTATGGGTAAAAAACGGGTAAATGCCGTGCAACAACAAAATGCTGGTTATCATGTGTGCCGGAAAACCCAAAATGGGCAAAACAGACCAAAATCCGGTGCGTGCAATAGCCTGAAACACGGTGATACGCACCGAAGCTGTGTAATTGAAGTCGGGACTTTGATGATGCACCACATGCACACTCCAGAATAAATTCACCTCGTGCCCCAAACGGTGATACCAATACCACATAAAATCGGTGCA
>JAGWYI010000001.1 GCA_018969455.1 Bacteroidota bacterium
TATGTGGCAGTTGCCAAAAAGAAATCGAATTTGGCATTGTACGCAAGCAGCCCAAAGGCCAGGAAGATGAGCCGGGCTGGGGCGATTAATTTGCTGGTTTCTTGTAAAATCCAGGTATACTTCACTCCGAAAATGCCCGCCTCGGAGCAGTTCCTAATCAATTTCAGTCACCTTCAACATGTTGGTGCGGTGGCGTTTATGCAGGGGCATTGAACCTGTATTGATTACCGTATCACCCGCTTGCACGTAACCGCCTTCTTTCAGGATCGTTGCCGAATCTTCGATGGTTTCGTCGGTAGAGGTAAACCGGTCGTAGTAGAAACATTGCACTCCCCACAAGAGGTTCATGGTATTGAGCATATGCATTTGGTCGCTGAAAATATAAATGGCAGCACGGGGGCGGAAGCTGCTCACTTTAAAAGCGGTGTAGCCAGAGGTCGTCATCCCAACAATTCCGCGTGCGCCAATTTCCTCGGCAACCCGGCAAGCGTTAAAACACACCACATCGGAATGAAAAATGCGTGATTTTTCTACGGCGCGTGGTCGTTTGCTTTCAATTTGGGGCCAGTAATTTTTTTCCGCTTCGGCAATGATTTTGGTCATGTATTCAACCACCAGCACGGGGTGATCGCCTACCGAGGTTTCTCCGCTAAGCATAACTGCATCGGCGCCATCGAGCACGGCATTGGCCACATCGGTTACTTCAGCGCGGGTAGGCGAGGGGTTTTTGATCATGCTATCCATCATTTGGGTTGCAACAATCACCGGGCGTGCATACTGCATGCATATTTGAACAATTTCCTTTTGGGTCATGGGCAGGCGTTCGATGGCCATTTCCACGCCCAAATCGCCACGGGCAACCATGATGCCGTTGCTTGCTTTTACGATTTCCCGGATGTTTTTAACGGCCTCCGGTTTTTCGATTTTCGACAACAATTTGGCGGGGTGTCCTTTGGCTTCTACCCGGACGCGAAGGTCTTCAATGTCTTCGGCGCGCCGCACGAAGGAGAGCGCAATCCAATTGACAGGTTGGGTAAGGATAAAATCAAGGTCTTCCAGGTCCTTTTCTGTGAGGGAAGGTTGTTTTACATTGGTATCTGGCAGGTTAACGCCTTTGTTGCTGCTCAGCACGCCTCCGAAAAGCGTTTTAAGTTTGACCGTATCTTTTTTGTTGGTTTCCAGCACTTGAAAAACCAGTTTACCATCGTCCATCATAATGCGTTCGCCCACTTCGCAGTCTTCGGCGAATTCGGGATAGGACATATAGATGTGTTCCATGGTACCTTCGCACTCATAATTAACGATGGTAATCACATCGCCTTCAGCGAGCGGGAGTGCATTGTCTTTAATTTTGCCTACCCGCAATTTTGGTCCCTGCAGGTCGGCCAGAATGCTGATGTGGGTATTGTATTCGGCGTTGATGGCCTGAATACGTTCAATGACCTGAAGGTGGTCGTTGTGGGTACCGTGGCTGAAGTTGAGGCGAAAAACGTCAACACCGGCTTTAACCAGTTCTCTCAATTTTTCAGGACTGTTGCAGGCAGGGCCGACAGTCGCCACGATTTTTGTGTTTTGTGATCCGTCTTTACGCATTGCACCGTTTTTTTTGTGTGCCAAAGAAACAACTTCCATGAATTTTGTCGCAATTTTTTTAATAGTGTATAAAATACAATAAGATTGCGGTACAAAAGTAGTGATTTCTTTGGGGCTTCCAAGTCGTGTCATGTTCGGCTTTAAGAATAATTAATATCAAGGCTTGCAAGATTTGCAGAACAAATAAGGGCAAAAGCGTTTAAAAGCCAAAAGGAACGGCGGATAAAAAGGGTGAAAAAGCGGCCTTCCGAGAATGAAAATAAAATTTCATGGACAAAAACTTTTTTTTGGCGTTCAATAGCCGTTTCTTTGCCGCTCGAAAAATTGACTTTTTTTCACCAAAAGTTTAGAAAAATCATGGCAACAGTAGCCGATCGCGTAAAAAAAATCATCGTTGACAAACTTGGCGTTGATGAAAACGAAGTAGTACTTGAAGCAAACTTCATTCAAGATCTGGGCGCCGATTCTCTGGATACGGTAGAACTGATCATGGAATTCGAGAAAGAATTCGAAGTTGCTATTCCCGACGATCAAGCGGAGAAAATCCAAACGGTTGGTCAGGCAGTCGAATATCTTGAAAGCCAGGTAAACGCCTAATTATTGGCGCCGGCTCACCTGATACCCGGTATTTGTTCAACTGAAAGGTTCAAGACGTGTACCGTCTTGAACCTTTCCTAGTTTAATGTGTCTTAATACTTTGGCTGTATTTGAACACGGCCCTTGGCTTCCATTCAGGATATTTGCATGTTGAAATCACCACAAAATCGGCAAAATGGGTGTGCAAATGCATTAATACGAATGCCCGGGGCAAGTTTGGACAAAAAGACTTGAAATGGATAAAACGCTTTTCTAACTGAAGCGTGTAACTTTGCTGTTCTGATATAGTCCAGAAACCTGTTTTCACTCAAACCATATAGCTATTTGCATGAAACGAGTTGTTGTAACCGGCCTGGGAGCACTCACACCAATCGGGAATGGGGTGCAATCCTATCTTGAAGGTTTGCAAAAAGGGATTAGCGGCGCCAACCTGATTACTTTGTTCGATGCGAGCCAGTTTAAGACCAAATTTGCCTGCGAGGTAAAAAACTTTGTTGCGGAAAACCACCTCGACCGCAGGGAAGTACGCCGGATGGATCGGTTTACCCAATTTGCTCTGGTTGCAGCCGAAGAGGGCATTAAAGATTCCGGACTGGATCTTGAAACAATCAACAAACAACGGGTTGGTGTAATTTGGGCCTCGGGTATTGGCGGCCTGGCGACACTTGAAAAAGAGATTGAAGAGCATGTATTGGGCAGTGGGATACCCAAACACAACCCTTTTTTGATTCCTAAAATGATTTCCGACATTGCTGCCGGGCAAATATCCATGCAGTATGGGTTCATGGGAATCAATTATTGCACCGTTTCGGCTTGCGCTTCATCATCGCACGCCCTCATGAATGCATTTGATTACATCCGAATGGGGCGGGCTGATGTGATTGTAACAGGCGGCTCGGAAGCCACTATTACCAAAACCGCGGTAGGCGGGTTTAACTCTATGAAAGCCCTTAGTGAACGGAACGATGACTATGCCACGGCCAGCCGTCCGTTCGATAAAGACCGGGATGGGTTTGTGTTGGGCGAGGGCGCCGGGGCTTTAATTCTGGAAGAATACGAACATGCGGTAAATCGGGGTGCGCACATTTATGCCGAGGTAGTTGGCGCTGCTGCTACTGCCGATGCTTATCATATGACAGCGCCACATCCGGAAGGTTTGGGTGTTATCAACGTGATGCGGCTTGCATTGGAAGATGCCCATATGAATGCCGATGAAATTGATTATGTAAACGTACACGGCACTTCAACCCCTTTGGGTGATGTGGCGGAATTGAAAGCGATTCAAACGGTTTTCGGCGCTCATGCCTACGCCCTGAACATTTCATCTACCAAAAGCATGACCGGTCACCTGCTTGGCGCTGCCGGGGCTATTGAGGCTATTGCCAGCATCTTGGCGATGCAACACGATTTTGTGCCGCCTTCAATTAACCATTTTACCGACGATCCAGATATAGATCCCAAGCTGAACCTGACATTCAATTTCGCGCAGCCGCGCAAGTTGCATGCTGTGATCAGCAATACCTTCGGGTTTGGCGGCCATAATGCCTCCGTCATTTTGAAAAAACTGTAACCCGTGCTGCATTTTTGGTAATTACACCGCCAATTTCCTAAAATTAGCGGTGTAAATATCTATTTTCGCGGCGGCTGGTTGAAGTCGTTTAATGCGCCTGCCGTTTAAAACATGTAACCGTGCGATTTCTCCGACGACTGTACAATTATTACTTGCATCCTGATAAAGAACTTGCCCGGCGGCTCAAAGGTCTTATTGGCTTTACGCCGGTGCATATGACTTTGTTTAAACTGGCCTTTTTTCATAAAAGCACGTTTTCTACGGGCGATTATGCCATATCTAACAACGAAAGGCTCGAGTTTTTGGGCGATGCCGTTTTAAGTACAATTGTTGCCGAATATCTATTCAAGAAATACCCCAACAGCGATGAAGGTTTTCTGACTAAAATGCGGTCAAAAATTGTAAAGCGTAATTCGTTGGATGAAATTGCAGATAAAATGGGGCTTGATTTGTTTTTGGCCAATTACAACCAAACCCGCTTATCCAAATCAATGTTGGGTAATGCGCTCGAAGCCCTGGTTGGAGCGGTTTACATTGAGGTGGGCTATGAGCGCACCAAACAATATGTCATTCGCCGGGTTTTGCGCAAATACCTCGACATTCATGAGCTCGAAAGTTTTGACGACAACTATAAGAGTCAACTGCTTGAATGGTGCCAAAAAAACGGCCGTCAAATAGAGTACAAGGTGATGGCCAAGTACAAAAGCGAGAAACGCGATAAATTTAAAGTGGCTGTGTACGTCGACCATAAAAAACTGGGCACGGCAGACGATTTTAACAAGAAAAGCGCCGAACAGTTGGCAAGCGAACGCGCCATGACAGCCCTCGGTATATTGGGCAATGCCGGCGCTGCAGCCTCCATTTCTGTAGACGACATTGAGGAAGAACAGACCGAGGCTTAAAACCTTAAGTGAAGCCTTATGGAACTCACCATCCAAACGCCTGCCTTGCTTTTTCCAGCAGTTTCTCTCTTGCTGTTGGCATTTACCAACAAGTTTTTGGCAATCGCCAATTTGATACGAAATCTGGTTTCCGATTACGAACTAAGGCCGCATGAGCCCCTGCTACTGCCTCAAATTGCCAGTTTGAAACGCAGGCTCCAATTGATTCGCTGGATGCAGGTATTTGGAATCAGCAGCATCCTGCTTTGCGTAATTACCATGTTTTTGATTTATGAAGGACACCAAATGGCGGCCAAAGCCCTTTTTGGCATCAGCTTGTTGCTCATGATCGTATCACTCGTGCTGAGTTTGATCGAAATTGTGCTTTCGGCAGGCGCACTCCGCCTTATTTTACGCAAATTGGAAGAAAAAGAAGTCGAATATGCCCAACAAAAGCACGATTGAACCCTTATTTTTTGCATTTAAATAAAATTGTATTAACTTTGTGCCAGAAAAGGCCGGACAACTTTTAGAAAGAGGGAACCCAAAGTTCCCTCTTTTCTTTACCCGTACCTTGGCATATTCTTGAAACCACCATCGGGTTTGGTATGGAACTGACTGAAAAAATAGACCAATTGCTCCAAGAAAAATATACCGGCGACGAGTTATTTGCCGATTGTTTTACGGTAGCCATCGAATTGAAGCCAGGCCAGAAGTTGTATGTATTTGTGGATAGCGACAGTGGCATGACCTTCGAAAAATGCAAAATTCTGAGCCGTTACCTGGAGCAATTTATCGACACCAATGGCTGGTTGGGAGAAAAATACGTATTGGAAGTAAGCAGCCCTGGAATTGAACGACCTTTGCAGTTTTTGCGCCAATATGAAAAAAACATCGGCCGTAGCCTGCAAGTGAGCCTAAAAGACAAGACCCAGAAAAGCGGGGTGCTCAAATCGGCCCAAGCCGACCACATCGTACTGGAATGGTTACAAGTGGAAAAAATTGAGAAGAAAAAAGTGGAAACCCTGGTGGAAACCCAGATCTCCATGGATGAAATTGAAAAAGCCGTTGTGCAAATTGTTTTTTGAACTGAATTCCGCCGTGCGCGGGCAAAACCAAATTTTACATCAACCTTAATCTTACCATTTTCCTATGGTTAATTTAGTAGATGTCTTTGCCGATTTTAAATCTGGGAAGAACATAGACCGCCCCACGATGGTGCGGGTATTGGAAGACGTATTTCGAACCCTTATCAAGAAAAAATACGGTTCCGATGAAAATTTTGACGTAATTGTAAATACCAACAAAGGCGACCTTGAAATATGGCGTGTACGAGAAGTGGTGACCGATGGCGAAGTAACCGATGAGCGCAGCCAGATTAGCCACTCGGAGGCCTATGGTGTGGATGAAAGCATATCGATTGGAGATGAATGCTACGAACAGTTGTCTATTGAAGATTTTGGCCGACGCGCCATCATGGCGGCCCGTCAAACCCTGGTTTCGCGGATCATGGAACTTGAAAAAGATGAAGTTTTCCGCAAGTATACCGAACGCGTGGGATCGGTGGTGATAGGCGAAGTGAGCCAAATTATGAAAAAAGAAGTTTTGGTATTAGACGATGCTACCGGAAACGAATTGGTGCTTCCACGTACCGAAATGATAAAGGGCGACTATTATCGCAAAGGCGACGTGGTAAAAGGGGTCATCCGAAAAGTGGAAATGCGCAACAATGCGCCTTTTGTCATGTTGAGTCGAACCGATTCTGTATTTCTTGAAAAGCTGCTGCAGGCAGAAGTTCCCGAAATTGAAGACGGCGTTATTGAAATCAAGCACATCGTGCGGCTTCCTGGCGAACGAGCCAAAGTTGCGGTTGAAAGTCACGACGAACGCGTAGATCCCGTTGGCGCATGCGTGGGGATGAAAGGCAGCCGAATTCACGGAATAGTGCGTGAATTGCGCAATGAGAACATCGATATCATCAATTACACCAACAACCTGCCGCTGTATATCATGCGGAGCTTAACGCCGGCAAAAATTTCCAACATCGAAATTGACAATGAGCGCAAGCGTGTATCGGTGTTTTTGGATGCCGATCAGGTAAGTTTGGCCATAGGCAAGGCCGGTTCCAACATCAAACTGGCATCCAAACTTACCGGATTCGAAATTGATGTTTACCGGAATCAGGCACAGGAATACGAAATTGACGACGTGGATCTGGAAGAATTTGGCGACGAAATTGAGCCATGGGTCATTGAAGCATTCAAAAATATTGGTTGCGATACCGCACGTCAGGTACTCGAACTCAGCCCTGAGGAACTGATTCGCCGAACCGATCTGGAGGAGGAAACGGTGCGGTATGTTTTGTCTATCCTGGCTTCAGAATTTGAAGAAAACGGGAACGATTCAAAACAATAAATTGTTGAAGCCAACAAAGCCCCGGGCTTCGTTGGCTTCCCAAAATCATGCTACGCAGCAAAAAGACAATCTGCGCTTGCCAGGAAAACGAAATCCACCAAGCTTTTTTGTATTTTTGCGCAAAATTCATCACATTTAAATTTTTAAGCCTTCTAACATCAATTTCTTGCGTGTAATACGCTAAATTGCAGACAAAACCAACTCATTCAAATTCAATAAAGCAGGAAAAATCGCTGCATGGCAATAAAATTAATTAAGGTCGCTAAAGAGTTCAACGTGGGTTTGCACACCATCGTCGAAACGCTGCATGGAAAAGGTTTCCAGGTAGACGAGAAACCGACGACGGATATTACCGACGAAATGTTGGCAGTGCTCCAAAAAGAATTTCAAAAGGACCTTGTTATCAAACAGGAGGCAGACAAGCTGGCAAGGCCAACCCTTAAAAAAGAGCCAGCGCCCCTAAGTCCCCCTGCTGCAAATACAGGCGGAACGCCGGCTACTCCCCCGGCAACACGGCCTGCCATGTTACCACCTCGTGAAGATGGTACCAAAACGACGGCATCCCCTAACCTGCCGCCTAAAACTGAGCCTGCTCCCGTATCAAAAACACCTGAACCGGAGCTGCCTGTGCGCGAACGCCCAGCATTGAAAATTGTGGGAAAAATTGATTTGGATGCCCCGAAAACGGCGCCTAAACCCCCGCAACCCGCTGTGGTAGAACCGGAAATGAAAAAACCGGAACCAACGCCTCCTGTTGTTAAGCCTCTGGAAGAAAAGCCGGCAACTACGCCAACGCCTAGTCCCGAAGTTCCAGTTGCTGAAAAACCAAGCGAACTCCCAAGCGTTCAAAAAACAACGCCTGAACCACCCAAGAAGGAAGCCCGACAGGATTTTTTGAAGCGGGAAGATCCCCCTGTGCCTAAAAAGCAGGCCGATAATCGCCCTCCCAAAAGCCAGGAGTCAACGCCTGTGGTGGAAAAACCAACGCCAACATCCACACCCCCTACGCCACCACCAACGCCTCCTACGCCCCCAAGCGCAGAAGAACCCAAAACCGACGAACTCTACCGCGCAGATGCAACACCCCTCCGAGGCTTGAAAATTCTGGGCCGCATTAACCTCAATCCTCCACGAAAACCAGAATCCTCCTCTGATCGAAATCAACAAGGAAATCAGCAAGGAAATAACCGCGGTGGAAATCAGCAAGGCGGCCAGAATCGAGATCGAGGTGGGAACCAAAATCGCGGTGGAAACAATCAGCAAGGCGGCGGCAACCGAAATCATCCGCAAAATCAGGGAGGCGGCCAAAACCGACCACCAAATCCTCAAGGCGGAAATCAAACTGGCGGCCAACAACAAGGCGGAACGGGAAATAACAACAACAACGACGACGCTAAGCGAAAACGCAAACGTAAAAAGGTGCCACAGCAGCCCGTAACAGCGGCTTCCCTGCAGGCAACTATGACGGGCAATCAAGGCGATAAAAAAGGTAAAGGACGCGTTGACGCCCCCCGTGAGGTTTCCCAAAAGGAAATTGAAGACCAAATTAAACAAACCATGGCGCGCCTAGGCGCAGGTGCAAGCCGCAAACGCCAAAAAATTCGCCGCGACAAACGTGATGTCATGCGCGAACGCGCTGAATTGGCCGAACAGGCACGCTCAGAAAGCGACAAAACCTTGCAGGTAACCGAGTTTATTTCGGTTTCTGACCTGGCATCGCTGCTCGAAATAAAACCCGCCGACATCATCAAATCCTGTATGGCGCTCGGCATTTTTGTTTCCATCAACCAACGCCTCGATGCCGAAATCATTGAACTGGTCGCTGGCGAAAACGGGTATACCGTACAATTTATCAGCGCGGAAGAACAGGTGGAAGTGGAAGAGGAGGAAATCGATGATCCAAAAGATCTGCGCCCACGACAACCCATTGTTACGGTAATGGGTCACGTTGACCATGGTAAAACATCCTTGCTTGACTTTATTCGCCGCGCAGATGTCGCCAGCGGCGAGGCCGGCGGTATCACACAGCACATCGGCGCATACGAGGTAATGCTCGACAAAGAAAACGAACACAAGAAAATCACATTCCTTGATACGCCTGGTCACGAAGCCTTTACGGCCATGCGTGCGCGGGGCGCCAAGGTAACCGATATTGCCGTAATTGTAATTGCTGCCGACGACAGCATCATGCCCCAAACCCGGGAGGCCATCAGCCACGCCCAGGCAGCCGGGGTACCACTGGTGTTTGCCATCAATAAAATCGATAAAAACGGCGCCGACCCGGAGCGGATTAAAAACGAACTGTCGCAGATGAATCTGTTGGTGGAAGAATGGGGCGGTAAATACCAAAGCCAGGATATTTCGGCCAAAAAAGGCTTAAATATCGACAAATTGCTCGAAAAAGTACTGCTGGAAGCCGAATTGCTCGAATTGAAAGCCAACCCCAAACGCCGTGCCGTTGGTACCGTACTGGAAGCATCTCTCGATAAAGGCCGAGGCTACGTAACCAAAATTCTGGTTGAAAACGGAACCTTGCGGAAAGGAGACCCTATTATTGCTGGCGAATTTGCCGGAAAGGTGAAAGCTATGTACAACGAACGCGGTAAGGAGGTAAAAGAAGCCGGTCCCGCATCGCCCGTATTGGTTTTGGGCCTACCCGGCGCACCTCAAGCCGGCGAAAAAATAAAAGTAACGGCTACCGATTCTGAAGCGAAAGAAATTGCCAACAAACGCGCTCAAATTATCCGGGAGCAATCTAACCGTGCCAACAAACGGATCAGTCTTGAAGAAATCGGACGTCGTTTGGCTCTCGGCAACTTTAAGGAACTGAAGTTGATCGTAAAAGGGGACGTAGACGGTTCTGTAGAGGCATTGAGCGATTCTCTGATCAAACTTTCCATTGAAAAAGTGGCAGTTTCGGTGATTCACAAGGCTGTAGGTCAAATCGTAGACTCCGACGTTATGTTGGCATCGGCATCCGATGCCATCATCATCGGTTTCCAGGTGCGCCCATCTATTACGGCCCGAAAACTGGCAGAAAAAGAAGGCGTGGAAATCAAACTCTACTCCATCATCTACGAAGCCATTGAAGTAGTGAAAGCAGCCATCCAGGGTATGTTGGAGCCTACAAAGGAGGAAGAAATCATGAGTCAGGTGGAAATTCGCGAGGTGTACAAAATTTCAAAAGTGGGTACGGTGGCAGGTTGTTTCGTACAGGAAGGCAAAATCAGCCGAAATCACTTCCTGCGCATCATTCGAGATGGGATTGTGGTATACCCAACCAATCCGAACCAGCACGCTGAACTTGCTTCGCTCAAACGATTCAAGGAAGATGCCAAGGAAGTTAAAGCAGGTTTTGAATGCGGCTTGACCATCAAGAACTTCAATGACATCAAACCAGGTGACGTGCTCGAGTCCTATGTAATTAATGAAGTAAAAGCGACAGTTTAGCACTTCCTTTACAATATTTACCCAAAAAATGCCTTCGTTCAAAACGAGGGCATTTTTTTTGCAGCATCAAATAAAACACAACTTCATGAAAGGAATCATTCTTGCCGGCGGATTGGGAACCCGGCTTTATCCACTCACTTTGGCCGTCAGCAAACAATTAATGCCGGTATATGACAAGCCCATGATTTATTACCCCTTGTCTACGTTGATGCTCGCCGGTATGCGTGAAGTGCTTATTATTTCCACACCGCAAGATTTGCCCAAATTTGAACAATTGCTGGGCGACGGCTCTGAGCTGGGTATGCAAATTTCCTACGTACCACAATACGAACCCAATGGCCTGGCTCAGGCATTTGTTCTTGGCGCCCACTTTATCGGTTCTGATGATGCGGCACTCATTCTGGGTGACAATATTTTTTACGGCGCCGGATTGGGTGAAATGGTCCGTTCCTGTAATAATCCAAACGGCGGTATTGTTTTTGCTTATCAAGTGGCAGACCCCGAACGTTACGGTGTGGTAGAATTTGATAAAAACCTCACTGCAGTAAGCATTGAAGAAAAACCGGCAGCGCCTAAAAGCAATTTCGCCGTTCCTGGGCTGTATTTTTATGACAACAGCGTGATTGAGGTAGCCAAAAACCTGAAACCCTCGCCTCGGGGCGAATACGAAATTACGGATGTCAACCGCTACTACCTGGAACAAGGCAAATTGTCGGTGCGCCCTATGGGACGCGGCTTTGCCTGGCTCGATACAGGTACACATGCCTCTCTGATGCAAGCCGGACAATTTGTTCAAGCAATTGAAGAACGTCAGGGACTCAAAATTGGCTGCATTGAAGAAATTGCCTGGGAAATGGGCTTCATCGACGATGCTGGATTAGAAAAACTCGGACACAAATACATTAAAAGCGGATATGGAACCTACCTGTTGAATCTTTTAAAATTCCGAATTAGTTTAAAATAATTCAAAGGGGCTGCAACCTTTTGTTCGCTGGTATAATCTATATTTTGTGTGGTACGCGATACCATGAAAGGTGGTTCTTGATTCATTCATCATTACTGCCGTACCGAGGCGCCTGAACCTGTACGCCAATCACACACCCGTTAAAAATGTATCCATTGCAAGCCGAATTTTGCAATTTGGGTTAGATTGATTTGGAAATCAGGGCATAAAACATTTACTTTCGTGCAAGCATTCAGGGCTATTAGCCCTCAGGTTAATGCCTGGTACAGAAACAACAACTGTCGCACCCACACGTTATACGATAATACCCTGGCTTTTAATTCGCATATGTCCCGTTTCGAAAAAAATAACCATCGACCCGCCGACTCCTGGATGAGCGAGGAAACCCTTCGGCGGGAATTGAGGTCTGTACGTGCACAACGCCGCTCTATTGCTGGGAAAAAAAGCGATTGGCGAACAGGTATGGTGCTTGCGCTTTGTTTGAGTTCACTTGGTGGGCTCTATTATCGGTACTGGCCAACCCAAGAGCAAGCGATTGAACAAATTGCCGAGGTGCAGCCTGCTGCAATGGTTTTGGGCATACAAACTCCAAAAGCATCAACCCATTCGAAAGTGCCTTCGCGTATGCAAGCGAACGCGCCCGTACAACGACATCGTAAAAGTAACTCCAGCCCTTGCCCCACCGATGTGATACTTCCCAATGCCTACGCACCCAATTTGTTGCTCGAACAACTTTCGGGTACAATGAAATGTTCCAATCACCTGATTCAAACCAAATATCCTGCGCCCGATACCTTGTATGCGCGCCGCAATTGCATGGTTCAAATACCTTTTGAAGGTACGGTTGATGTGGGACAGGGTGTGTTAAACCTAGCCGTATACAGCAATCAATCAGATAATTATAAAAAAGAAAAGCCTGTATATGAAGAGCCTTTGTTGCTGGAAAAAACAGGAAAAAGCCAGCGTTATGCTTTGAAACCATTAATGGCGCTTCCACCGGGTTTGTATTATTTTGTAATTGAGAACAAGAATGAGCAAACCCTTGCCGTGGGTAAATTTAAGGTGGGCTGAAACGAAAAGTACGGTTTATCAAGGTTTCGACGCCCAAGGCGAAATATACTTTACGCCGCCAGATTTTGTGCATAACGATCTTTATAAATCATTATAAATCAGCGAAATCCATCCTGATTTATCCACAAAAATCCGGCGAATCCTGGTATAGGAAGCATTCAGACGACAAAGCGCACCTGAATCTGGCGCGAAAGCGAAATGTTTTAACATAATTGTTGCCTGCATGCTAACATATTCAGGGCCAGTAAAATTTTATCTTTCACTGTCCCTGAATTGTTAGAGTCTACAAAAATTTATATTTTTCTCTTATATGACCGTCTTTTCCCAGCGGTTTTTCTTTTTTTTAGCCGCAAATTGTACTATTATCCCGAGTATTCAGGACAAAAAGTGGCGAATTGGGCTAAAAACGCCCTATTTCTGGGAATATAGCGTTTCAGACTCAAACGTGCCACGTTTTATTTTTTGAATAAGTCAACAATTGGCTTTCCGGAGTTTCCGTTGGGCTCCATGATGTGCAACATGGCCGCGAGCGTTGGTGCGATGTCGGTAATGTACACAGGATCGTAGGATTCGCCGGGTTTAATTTTCCAGCCATACCACAAGAGCGGCACATGGGTATCATAAGCATAAGGAGACCCATGGGTAGTTCCGCCCGATTTGAACAAAAGATCTTCGGAGTGCCAGGCGGGGTCTAGGTGGTAAATGATTTCACCGGAGCGTCGGGGGTGAATTCCACGGCGAATATGGGCAGCAAAAGGATAATCTTCGGGCAAAAGCATAAGTGATTCCCGGGAATAAGCATCATAAACACCAGGCTGGGCGTGCAGGTATTGTACAATCACTTGCGCGATGTCGTTGGGATCCTGATCGAGTTCATCAATGGCATCCCAGTTAAGGTACACCTGTTGATTGACAACTTCCTTAATAAAATCGCCATTAATTGCGAGCGCCTGTCCGATGGCGACTTCCAGTTGTTCTTCCAGCTTACTTTCGTCAAACACACCTGCAGGAATGTGCAGATCTTGCAGGTGCTTTGGAGTTTCTGCGCCGCCATGATCGGCTGTTAGAAAAACCAGGACATTGTTTTTTCCGATTTTTTTGTCGAGATAATCAAAAAAACGAGCCAGATCCTGATCGAGTCGGAGGTATAAATCTTCGGTTTCCTCGGCGTGAATACCCAGTTGATGGGCGCAGTAATCGGAGCTGGAGAAGCTCACACAAAGGAAATCGGTGATTTCATCGGCGCCGAGTTCATTTCCTTCAATTGCAGCCTGAGCAAACTCGATGGTAAGGGAATTTCCGAAGGGGGTAAATCGGAGTATTCCGAAGCCATCGGCCTTATTGATCGTTTTTAAGTCATGCGGGAATCCACCCTTGAAGTTTTTGGAGTAGGTTCCATCGTCGTATCGGTCCCAGTTTTTAAAACTTTCGGTATAGGGCGTTTGCAACAATTTATCCCAGGTTTGGGTCATGTAGTGTTCGCACAATTTGCGGTCGTTAAAATCGCGTACCCATTTAGGCAGGCTAGAATCGGCTGGTTGGTAATAAGAGGAGGTGATAAATTGGCCGGAATTATCATCGAACCAGAAAGCGCCATTTGGAATATGTCCGGCAGGCAGAATACTTGCGCGGTCTTTCAGGCAAACACCGATTACTTTGGATTGAAAGTTATTAGACAATCTCAATTCGTCGGTGATGGTGGAGCTAAGCAATACAGCGGGGGAGTGTTGGCCTACGGTTTTTTTTATACCTGGCGGCACGGCTTTTACCGTAGTATCGGTTGTTACGTATCGGTGTTTGCGCCATTCGGGATCGTACCAATCGTTGGCGATAATACCAGAAACAGCAGGAACGGCGCCCGTGTAAATGGCTGCATGTCCGGGCGCTGTATAGGTAGGCATGAAGTTGTAATGGGTATTTTCGCAGGAGAACCCGTCTCGAATCAATCGATTAAAACCGGCTGGTCCGTATTTGGCTTGATAGCGATAGAGGTAATCATACCGCATTTGGTCGACCACAATGCCAACAATTAGCTTTGGCTTAACAGGCACATTTTGGGCGAAACAGGCCAAATACCCCAGGGAGCAAAAGAAAACGAGCGTTTTACGCATAATTTTAACAATTTTGTGAATCCAAGTCCAAAGGTAGGTAAAACACAGTTTCCTGCTAACTTTGCAGCCAGTCACAAATACCCAGACAAAAGATGACCCTATCCGAACTGATTCGAAATCGGCGCTCTGTTTTCCCCAAATCGTACATTCCGGGCAAAATGATCGATCGGGCTTTGATCGAGGAGCTGCTGGAGCATGCACGATGGGCGCCTACGCATAAAATGACACAGCCCTGGCGTTTCAAAATTTTCCACAGTGCCGAGAGCCGGGCATCATTGAGTGCGTATTTGCAGCAATATTATCGGGACAACACACCAGAGTCTCAATTTTCGGAGTTGGCCCTGGAGAAAGCCGGATTTAATCCATTGGCTGCGGGTGCGGTTATAGCCATCTGTTTGGCGTATACCCCCGAGGCCAATTTGCCTGAATTTGAGGAAATTGCGGCGGTTTCGATGGCGGTACAAAACATGTGGCTTACCTGTACGGAATGGAACCTGGGTTGTTATTGGAGTTCCCCAAAAGCCGCCTTAAGCGCAGCGTCATTTCTCAATTTGGAGCCCCATGAACGTTGTTTGGGATTATTTTATCTCGGTTGGCACGAATCTCCTGAAGTACCGCGCACCCGAAAGCCCCTGGAATATTTTGCCGAATGGCGTTAAAATACATCTCCACATGGTACGTCCAATATTAGAAACGGAACAGAAGGCGCTGGAAATCAATCTGGATGAGCCCATTTACGGTGCATTTGCCGAAATTGGAGCCGGACAGGAAGTTGCGCGGCATTTTTTTCAGGTAGGCGCTGCGGCGGGTACCATTGCCAAATCGATGAGCGCGTACGACAAAATTGTTTCTGATGATATTTACGGTCCTGAACTTTTGGGTAAAGGCCGTTATGTATGCGAGTCGCGTTTGTATAAGATGCTCGATCACGAGTATGATTTGATGGAAGCCCGATTGCGCGTAAGGCATCCAGATCGCACTTTTTTTGCCTTTGCCGATACGGTTGCCGCCATCAATTATACCAAAACCATTAAGGGAGATGGTTGGTTGGGGCTTCGGTTTCAACTAAAGCCCGATTCGGGCCCCAACGACTTGATTTTGCATGTACGTATGCTCGACCAAGACAACCGGCTGCAACAGCAAGCAGTTGGAATTTTGGGGGTAAACATGGTGTACGGATGTTACCGCTACTACCAAGATCCGGAGACTTTATTGAAATCCTTGATGGACAATTTGAGGGGCCGGGTAATGATAGACATGGTTCGTATCGTAGGGCCCGATTTTCAGTGGGTCGATAACCGGATGATTTGTTTGTGGATGGTAAAGAATGAATTGAGTACGGTTGCCATTTTTGGTCCGGACGGCAATAGCATGCATGCTGGCGAATTTTTGTACAAAAAATCCATTTTAATCGCACGGGGCAGTTATCGTCCGCCTACTTTGGTGCAGGAAGATATGATTCAGCATTCTTTTGCCCAATTTCGGAATGAGCCCGATGTAATTCCGGGAAACGCCTATTTTTTGACAGAAATTACCCTAGACAACCTGACATCTGATGGCGCACTGGATGAGCGAGATTTTATGGATCGCGCGCAGTTATTGTGTGGTTTAAATCAAACAGTTGTCATTTCCAACTGCATAAAGCACAAGGATTTAATAGGTTATTTTTCTGATTACAAAGTGCAAAGTATTGGCTTGGCGATGGGGGTTCGCAAGTTGCAAACCATCATCACCGAAACCTGGACCCAAAATCCGGACCACATCCTGAGTGCATTTGGCGAACTTTTCCTGAAGAATGTGCGTTTTTACGTATATCCTGCGCTTGACGAGCAAACGGGTGTAATTCTGACCAGCAGGACCATTGAAATACCCATGGCAATTCGTTTTTTGTATGAACATTTGCTGGAAAACCGCAACATTGTAGACATAGCAACATATGATCCGAAAACCCTGCGCATTCATCACAAGGAAATTTTGCACATGATACAGCAAGGGCAGACAGATTGGGAAAAATATGTACCGGAAGAAGTAGCACATTTGATCCGGTTGAAACGTTTATTTGTGCGCTAACCATTCGCTCACCAACTCCATTTTGGAATTATGCGTTTAGAAGTTAAAATTAATGAGGATTTGAAAACGGCCATGAAAGCCAAGGACGAGCTTGCTTTGCGGGGTATTCGAGCCATTAAGAGTGCCATTTTGTTGGCCAAAACCGACGGTTCGGGCCAGGAACTGGATGAAACCCGGGAAGTTCAGTTGTTGCAAAAACTGGTGAAAAGTCGGCAGGAATCGATGGATATTTATTTAAAGAACGATCGCGCTGAATTGGCCGAAATTGAACGCCAGGAAATTGAGGTGATCAAGCGATATCTGCCTGCCATGTTGGAAGGAGAGGAGTTGGAGCAAGCCTTGCGGCAAATTATTGCCGAAACCGGTGCAAGTTCTGCGAAAGACATGGGAAAAGTCATGGGAGCCGCCAACAAGGCGCTTGCCGGAAAAGCAGAAGGTCGGGCCATATCCGACATGGTAAAAAAATTGCTTTCCTAGTTTATCCCTGTTTGATTCATGATATTAAGAGCAGATAATTTGGTGCGTCGGTATGGCAAACGGGTTGTGGTACGCGGCGTATCGTTCGATGTAAAACAAGGCGAAATAGTGGGTTTGCTGGGTCCGAATGGAGCCGGCAAAACCACTTCTTTTTATATGGTGGTGGGATTTATAAAACCAACCGAGGGCAAGGTGTATTTAAACGAACGCGAAATAACAGAATTGCCCATGTACAAAAGGGCACAAAACGGCATTGGGTATTTGCCGCAAGAGCCAAGCGTTTTTCGGAAATTATCGGTAGAAGACAACATTAAAGCAGTATTGGAGTTGGGAGGCAGGTCGAAACAAGCCCAGCAAGAGCAATTGGAAACATTGATAGATGAGTTTAATTTACATAAAGTACGTAAAAGCAATGGCGATACGCTTTCGGGTGGCGAACGCCGCAGGACCGAGATTGCGCGCGCATTGGCAAGCGACCCGAAATTTATTTTACTTGATGAACCTTTTGCCGGCATCGACCCCATTGCAGTAGAAGACATACAATACATTGTGGCCAAATTGAAAACGCGAAACATTGGTATTTTGATAACCGACCATAATGTTCAGGAAACCCTCAGTATTACAGATCGGGCCTATTTGATGTTTGAGGGCAATATACTGAAAGCCGGTACCGCAGAAGAGTTGGCTGCCGATGAAATGGTTCGGAATGTTTATTTGGGTAAAAACTTTGAGCTCCGCCGAAAAGTATTGGATTTATAAGGTCAGTCAGGTCTTTTTTCTTGGTGGATTTTTATTTTGTACAAACAACAGCATGTCCGGAATTTGAAATTCAGTTAAAACATCCGAATTTGCAGCATGAAAATAACCCAACATGTGCTGCTGTTTGGGCTGATTATTAGCCGTTCCTTGCTTTGTGCACAAAGCAATGAGGGTACGGAATTTTGGTTTGGTTATATGCAGCATCGGGATGTAGGCCAAAACACCATGGTGGTTATGGTCACCTCAAAATACAACACCCAGGGGACAATACGCATTCCATTACACAATTACCAGCAAACATTTCCGATTTCTGCCAATTCCGTTTCGATCCTTACACTGCCAAGTTATGTGGAAAATACGCAGTCGGAAATTATTCAAACTACCGGTATTCAAGTGGTAACCGAGCGTCCCTCTTCGGTTTACATACACCAATATCACATGAGTCGCTCGGAAGCAACCCTTATTCTTCCTGTCAGCGCACTAGGTCATCGATATTATACCATGAGTTATGCGGGTTATGACCAAGGCGCAGTTTACCCTTCCGAGTTTTTATTGCTTGGCCTGGAAGATTCAACCCTTATCCAGCTTACGGTAAGCGATTGGACGAAGGGGAATAAGGCGCCTGGAAGTACAACGCAGATCCTCTTGCAACCCGGGCAAACCTATTTGGTGCAAGCTCGAAGCGGGAGTGGTGATCTTTCGGGGAGTTTAATTGAGGGCAATAAAAAATTCAATGTGCTTTCGGGTTGTACATGGACGGGTGTTCCTGTTGGATGCAGTTTTCGCGACAACCTGCTCGAACAAATGTGGCCAATACCAACCTGGGGGAAACAGTTTATCAGTGCGCCATTTGCAGAGATGCCTTATGATCTATTTCGAATTTTAGCATCCGAAGATCAGACGTTTGTAACGGTCACTGAAAAGAGTTCGACAACAAATTATACCCTGAATAAGGGCGAATACATCGAGTATCAGGCTTCAGCTCCAACCAAGATTGTTGCCAGTCACCCCATTATGGTGGCACAATATCTCATTGGAAGTATGTGCAGCGGCTATTGGGTTGGCGACCCTTCGATGATATTGCTCAACAGCATTTCCCAGATTCGCGACACTGTAACCTTGTATAATTCCCGTTTTGAGGCCGTTGTTGAGAATTACATCAATTTGATAGCCAAAACGGTCGATTTACCTTATATCACTTTTGACGGTCAGCCGCTGCTGAGTAAAAGTCCGAAAGTTTGGCCCGTTGATGCCGACACCAGTTTTTCTACCGTTACGCTTTCTGTCCAGGAAGGGCCGCATACCATCATCTCGGAAGGATGCGGGGTTATTGCCTCTGCCTATGGATACGGCAATGTAGAGTCCTATGCGTATGGCGGCGGAGCCAGTTTCAGTGCCATTGATGCAGAGAATCTGATTCCAGAGGGCGGCTGCCTGACCGATTCTTTGCACTTTTATACCAATTTGAGTCAATCTCGTTTCCAGTTTATTTGGGATCTGGGCGATGGATTTATCGAATCGAGGGCAGAATTTTACCATAAATACGCCCAAGTAGGGCGGTATAAGGTGCAGCTTATCTTGTTTGACCAGTGTTTGAACACACGGGATACTTTTGCACGTGAAGTACGCATTAGTTTGCGGCAGGCCGCAGCCGTGCAAGGCGATTCTGGCGCATGTATCGGCGCCACCTTACAATTAAGCGCAACCGATATTCCGGGTGCGAGCTACAAATGGACGGGGCCAAATGGATTTTTATCTTTGGAACAAAACCCGGTGCTTGATAACATTAACGCAAGCACGGGGGGCTCTTATGCTGTTGTCGGCACGGTATCGGGGTGTGAATCCTACCCTGCTTATGCTCAGGTAGTGGTTTTCCCATCACCAGAGCCTTTTTTGGGGCGTGACACGGTAGTTTGTCCTGAAACCTCGGGTATCCCGCTGCTGGTGCTTCAGCCGGGCAGCTATCAGGCCTATGCATGGCAGGACCAATCGAGGGGAGCCAATTTTTCGGTGGTCGAAGCAGGAAATTACCAGGTGACTGTTGAAGACGAGCATGGCTGCAAAGGCAGTGACGAAGTAACGGTGCGCACCATTTGTCCGACCAAATACTACATTCCGAATATTTTCAGTCCAAACAATGATGGTTTTAACGATGATTTTGGCATCGATGGGACAGATATTCGAACCCTCGATTTTCGGGTGTATGACCGTTGGGGCGATTTATTGTTTGAAACCCAACATCCTGATAAGCGATGGGATGGTAATTATCGGGGGAAACCGGTTACGCCGGGTGTTTATGTATGGAAGGCTCGTATTGGGGGATACCGGAGTGACGGAAGCACCTACGACACCGTGGAACAAGGCAGTGTCACTGTAATCCGTTGATTACTCGCGCCGAATGGCTTCCACGGGATCGAGTCGTGCGGCTTTCAAGGCAGGATAAGTACCAAAGCAAACTCCCACCAACAAGGCAATCCCGCTAATAAGCGCAAAGGTGTTCCAGGTGTATACGGCATGAAAAGGCACGGATGAAAAGAAGTGCAAGATAGGGGTGATTACCATGCCGGCGAGCACCCCTCCTAACAGGCCAAGTGCACTTCCAAATGCCGAAATGGTGATTGATTCGCACAAGAATAATTGCATGATGTCCCTTTTGCGGGCGCCCAGGGCTTTTCGCAATCCAATTTCAGCGGTGCGTTCTGTAACCGAAATCAACAGCACATTCATTACGCCCACACCGCCAACCAATACGGAAATACCTACAATAATACCCATAACCATTCTGAACAGGGAGAAGCCTTGGGAAAGTTGGGCTACGCGGTAATCGTTGGAAAACACTTTAAAATCGCTACTGTCTTTGCCAAATTGTTGCCGAATCCAGGCCTGCGTTTTTGTTTTAAGCGGGCTTACCTGTTCTATTGTGGCAGCTTCCAGGACGGCAGTAGGCGGATTTTGTTGGCATTCTTCGGTACTCAACACTTGCAAAGGCAGAATGGCAATGGGCGCAAATTCTTTGGGTTTTGACTTTAAAATACCTGCAATTTTCAGGTTGTGATCGCCTAACTGGATGGTTTTCTCCATAACTGTTTGCATGCTGGAGTCCAATTGTTGGGCAAGAATACGGTTTACCAGGATCTGCATACCCGATTCATCGGGAAATTTGCCAGCCAAGAGCAGGGTATCAGGGAAATGAATCAACGCCTGTGCATGAAACTCGGCAGCCAGGGATTGCTTTGTTGCCGGATCGGTAAACCGCGCGTTGAACTCCGAAGTCAAATTGGAATGCCCATATGGGGCGCGCAAATCTTGAGTTTGATGCATTAATTGCATGAATTCGGGCAGATCAATCGTCCGGAAATGTGCTTTTTTTATCAAAAGATGATTTTCGGTCGATTCCGTCTGCGTTTCTATCACCACAGCATTCAAGTTGGTTGTTTTACCTACTTCGTCGCGCGCAAATTTTTCCAATCCATCAATCAAGGCCAGGATGCACACCAGCGCTGCTACGCCAATGACAATGCCGAGAACGGATAAAATGGTGTGAAACAAATTGGTACGGATGCTCTGAAACGCGTACACAAAGGACGGAATAAGGCGGTTGCGCATAGGGAACGGTGTTACACCATCAAAGAAGCAGTAAATCTGATGCTTAGGTGCATTTTTTCGACTGTGCGCGGCCTTTGCTCGATCAATTATGCGCTTATGCCCGCATCAAATGCCTTTTGCACCCAATTCTGCTACGGTATTCAGCCATTTTGCCCGGCGGGCATCATTGGAGCTCCGCACCGAATCAAACCTGGTCACTTTCACTGGATTTATGCCACAATATTGCAGGGTTGCCGCTTTTACCATCTTGATGTTGGCGTTTCCATACACGAGGGTATTGTAAAAAGCCGGTGTATCCATGGTGATCACGATACGGGCGCTTTTGCCGGTAAGATATTTGTCCCACCAGGGCGAATTGGGTTTGTATTTAAAGGCAAATCCCGGCAGAAGGGTTCTATCAAAAAAGCCTTTGAGCAGGGCGGGTATGCTGCCCCACCAGCTCGGATATACCAAAACGAGGTGGTTGGCCCAGACAATGTCTTCCTGTGCCTTTATCAAATCGGGCTCGAGGCTTTGTTTTTCTGCGTATCCCATGCGCAGAACGGGGTCGAATTGCAGCGCCCCAAGTGCCAAAAAACGCAGCTCATGTCCGGCATTTTGAGCCGATTCGGCGTATTTTTTTGCCAGTGCGGCATTTAAAGAATGGGGGTTGGGGTGTCCTAAAATGACCAGTATCTTTTTCATATCTTGCAGGTTGTTGGTTATACCCCAAAAATACCAGCCTGCAAGTGGTTAAAAAAAGCGGTTTATGGTCAATGGTCGGGATTAACGAATGAATTGTATAAAAGAAGGGTTGCACGACAGGCGGGGTTATTCATCCCGTTTTCTATTTGGGATGTCCTTGCTGCTGCCAAAACCGATGCCTGCGCGCAGGAACACCCGAAATAATCCCCGAATGTATCCGGTGTTGTCGCGTGGCAGCATTTCCTTTTCCATTACCGGCGTGACATACGGTCCTTGCAATTGGCGTTGAACGCCTCCGTACATGGTTTTTTCGTGTACATAAGCCACTCCGAAGTTGAATCCGTATGAAATGCAGTATTTAACGCCGCGCATATAGCAGAATTCGTACCGGAGTCCCAATTGAGTCCGTCTTTGGGAGAGCATCAAATTATAGTCATCGGCAGCGGTACCGGGCGGCGGCGCTTTTTGGAATAAAATTTTGTCGTTAAACCATTTTTGCACCCATTCGAATTGGAGGCCGCGCAGGGCGGCGATGCCACCGGGGCGGCTGCGCCTGATCCAGCGATAACTTGTCTGGATGCGGATTCCGGCGTTCAGCATATCTGGTCGGCCCAATTGTTTTTCGAAGAGATTTTTTTGCAGGTACGCATTGGGATAAATGAAACCGAAGGTGTTTTCCCATCGACCTTTCAGGTCAATTCGCCGGTCGATCCCGACGTTGACGCTGTTGATTGCCAGTGGTATAATGTCGAGCCGGATGGCGGTTTGAGGCAATTGATCGGCATACGCCTGAGCGAACAAGGGGACATTTCCCCAGATTGAGCATCCTAAAAATGGTATTAAAACAAAAAAAAAGCGTTTCATGATGCTGTTATTGAGCCTGTTCGCGAAGTGCACGGCGCAAAATTTTGCCCACATTGGTTTTGGGCAGTTCAGTTCTGAACTCTATTTTTTTAGGCACTTTATAGCCTGTCAGGTTGGCACGGCAATGTGCAATTACCTCCTCTTCGGTAAGGGAAGGGTCTTTTTTAACGATAAACACCTTTACCACTTCGCCCGATTTTTCATCGGGCACACCCAGCGCTGCCGATTCGAGTACTTTCGGGTGCATGGCGAGTACGTCTTCCACTTCATTGGGATACACGTTGAATCCGGAAACCAGGATCATGTCTTTTTTGCGGTCGACGATTTGAAAAAAGCCATCGGGATGCATAAAGCCGAGGTCTCCGGTGCTCAACCATCCGTTTTTGAGTACTTCTGCTGTTGCTTCCGGGCGTTGCCAGTAGCCTTTCATGATTTGGGGGCCATAGGCCTGAATTTCCCCTACATGATCGGCGCCTGTAGGTAAAATATTGCCTTTTTCATCTGCAATGCGCAAGTCTGTTGAAGGCACCGGCATGCCAATGGTACCCAGCCGCATGCCACTTACCACCGGGTTGACCGTAAGTACCGGGCTGGATTCGGTCATGCCGTAACCTTCCACGAGCGGGGTTCCGGTTACCTGCTGCCAGCGCTCGGCCACGGCGCGTTGCACGGCCATGCCACCGCCCACGGCCGCTTTCAGTTTGGTAAAATCAAGCGCGGTGAAGTCGGCGTTGTTGAGCAGGGCATTGTACAGGGTGTTTACGCCGGTAACAATGTTGGGCTGGTGGGTGCGCCATTCTTTCACGAGCGCCGGAATGTCGCGCGCATTGACAATCAATATGTTGCGACCGCCAACGCTCATAAAGGCCAGGCAATTGACCGTAAAGGCAAAAATATGGTAAAGGGGCAGGGGGCACATGGCGACTACTTCATCACTTAAAACGGGTTGCAGCCAGGCGCGGATCTGCATCATGTTGGCCACCAGGTTGCGGTTGGTTAGCATGGCGCCTTTGGATACGCCGGTGGTTCCGCCCGTGTATTGCAACACAATGGTATCGTCGGGTCCGGCCTGAAAAGGCGTCACCGTGAATTTTTTTCCCGCGCGCAAGGCATCTTTGAAGCGCACGGTATTGGTCAGTTTGTATTTGGGCACCATTTTGCGCACATTGCGCACCACAAAATTGACGATCATGCCCTTCAGTCCCAGCATTTCGCCCACACTGGTGAGGATAACCGTTTTTATTTCAGTTTCTGCAATCACCTGTTGCAGGTTGGCGGCAAAGTTTTCGGCGATTATAATGGCTTTTGCACCTGAATCGACGAACTGGTGTTTCATTTCCCGCGGCGTGTACAAGGGGTTGGTATTCACGAGAATAAGGCCTGCGCGCAGGGCCCCGAACAATGCAATCGGGTATTGCAGCATATTGGGCATCATGAGGGCGATGCGGTCGCCTGGCTCGAGCCCGCGGGATTGCAAATAGGCTGCAAACTGATCGCTGAGGCGATCCAGTTCTCCAAAGCTCAGGGTTTTGCCCATAAAAATGAAGGCCGGGCGATCGGCAAACTTTTTAAGGGACTCATTCACCATATCGATGAGCCGGGGATATTGCGCGGGGTCGATGTTAGCCGGTACACCTGCCGGGTAAATTTGAAGCCAGGGCTTTTCCATATCTTTCAGTGGTATTTTTGTCGGAATTTTGTGCGGGAAATTTCGCTGCTAAGTTTTTAGAAAATTATGAAAAAACCGAAATTTTCTATCAAATATTTTAAAAATCCGAAATTTTTAGCAAATAAACGGGCTCCAGGGTTGAACTCCTGGAAGAAGGGTTCAGGAAAGCTGGTTTGAGTTGGGCTACCTGAAAATGCCCAAACCGACAATAAACCGTGTAGGGATATCCAGCGCTGTCGAGTTCGGTTTTGCCCGTTTCATTGGTGTATAAATACATTTCGCCCTGCTGATGCGCAAAAGCACGAATTTGGCCAACCGAATCCATCTTGTGCAGCAAAGCGCCATTGTAAAAATCGAGTGCGTGCCCATGTCTTCTGAAAAAGGCCATTTTTTCAGCTGGCAAATGATCGGCTCGCGCCTGCAACATCAGCGCGGAAGTGCTTTGGTAAGGCAATAAGTTGGGGTAAAAGTACAAATTGAGCGTTCCAAGTACCATCAGCATGGTTGCTACCTGGTTTTGAACCAGTTGCAAGGCCGTATCGGGCCTTTTTTTCAGGTTGTTCAAAACCCACCAGCTCATAAACAAAACCCAAACCAGCCAAATCAGCAGATTTTTTGTGGGAAACACAAAGCTTATAAGTGCTGTTACGCCCGCCAACAAAACCATCGAAACAAAAGCTTGCATATAAGCCATTGCCCTGATGCTTTTCCCTGAAGCCTGCTCGAGCAGCCTTGCCGTTAAAACCGCCGCCCAGGGAAGCGTAATGAAAATATAGTGCGGCAATTTGTATTTGCTTTGCGATAACGCAAGGAAAGTAAGGACAAAAGCGCCGATGGAATAGGCTTCATCGCTTGACAACAAGCGAAAACGTTGTTGAATCAGTTGCTTCAAACGATCCCACAGGGCCCAGATCAATAAAAGTGGCCAGGGCAAAAACGCCCACAGGTACACATGAATGAAATAATACCAGGGCGCATGGTTGTGCCACACATTTTCGCCCGTGATGCGGCCGAAACTTTGCTCCCAAAAGAAAAAATACAAGCCCGAAACCCCGGTTCTGTCATTCACCGTTTTTTCAGGATGTAAATCAAACTGATGATACAAGCCCCAGCACATGGGCGCGAGTATTATGGCTACTATGCCCAATCCCAACAGCCAGCGCAGCTGAAAAATATCCCGCCATTTGCGTTGCAGCATCAATTGGGTTCCCACCGCGAAGCCCGGCACCACCAGTCCGATTGGGCCTTTTGCCAACATGGCCAGTGCCGCAAACACAAACGCACCGATAAAATGACGCGTTTTCTTGTTTTCAAGGTATTCGGCGAATTGCCAGATGCTGCAAGTGCTCATGCCCAGCAGAAGGGTGTCGGTGCGCACATCGTTGCAAACGATTACCAGGCCCAGCGCGCTTGCCAAAATAAAAGCAGCCTGAATGGCTGTTTCCCTGCTGTAATACAAAAGTGAAAAACGCCAGATGGCATATATTGCCCCGAGCGCCGCCAGGAACGAAGGTAATTTATAGGCCCAATCGGACAAGCCAAAAATGGCAAAGGACGCAGCGGATGTCCAAAATAACAAAGGCGGTTTGTCCAAATAATCAAATTGCCGGTGAAACACTTGCAGCCAGGAGCCGTTTTGCAGCATCTCCATGGAAATGGAAGCATACTGGGCTGCATCCACATCCATGATGTGCAGGAACAATCCGCTCAACAGGATTAAAAACAATCCCCCGCCCAACCCATACCACGGATTCTGGTACCAGGCTTTTTTCGTGTTATTCATAGGGCAAAGATGCAAATTTTAGGCTAAAAGCGGGAAGAGCAGGGGTTTTACAGCGAAAAAAGGCCCTTTTTTGATTTTTAATTTAATTTTTTAAAAAAAATCCATTTAGATTAAAGTAAACTTGTCCTCTATCCGTCTACCTGATAAAAAGCGGAGAATGGCTTCGACCATGACAGAAAAACCGGGCTTAAATATGGTACAGGTGGTACGCGATTACGGGAAAAGGCTGTTTGGCTTTATCCGGAACCGCGTACGCAGCGACGCCGATGCAGAAGACATTCTGCAAGACGTGTGGTACCAGTTGAGCAAGGTGGTAGATACAGAGCCGATTGAGCAGTTGAGTAGCTGGTTGTTTCGCGTGGCGCGCAACAAAGTGATTGACCGATACCGGAAGCGGGATACCGAGCCGCTGGAATTGTACGACGAAAGCGACGGACTGGAAGACGGGCTTGAATTACAGGACTGGCTTCCGGCCGATGACCATACCCCGGAATCGGAGCATTTGCGGAATGTATTTTGGGAGACCTTGTTTGATGCCCTTGACGAGCTGCCTGCCAATCAGCGCGCGGTGTTCATTTGGAACGAGTTGGAAGACCAAACCTTTCGTGAAATAGCCGAACGCACCGGAGAGCCAATCAAAACCCTGATATCGCGGAAACGATACGCGGTGCAGCACTTGCGCAGCCGCTTAGAAACCCTTTATCGCGAACTCATTGAATATTAATGCCTTTTATATGAACAATCGAATGATGTACCCGGGTCGCTCCGGCCGGTTCTTTGGAATTCTGATGATGGCGCTGAGCGTTTTTTTGCTTGCAGGGGCAGTTGTGATGCTGCTTTGGAATGCCATTTTGCCTGAAATTACCGGTGTGAAGCCTTTGCAATTTCCGCAGGCACTGGGCTTGCTGTTGTTGAGTCGTTTGTTGTTTGGCAGTTTTCGTTTTGCACCTATGGGTGCGCGCCATGCTGCGCGCAAAGCCTGGCGCGAAAAATGGATGCAAATGAATGAAACCGAGCGTGCCGAATTTCGCCAGGCCTGGAAACAACGTTGTGCACGAGGAAACCCGAATTCTTGATTTTGAATACTTTAAAAAAAACGGGTTGGCGTTAAAGTAAAATACGCGCTGCTTCGTCTGCCTGAATAGAACGCCGGATGATTCCCTCCGGCCCTGAAGCCGCCCGGGTTGTGCGCGGCGTATACATCCCCTTTCCAAAGGATTTTACCATGCGTCCTTTAAAATTTGTTTTCATGCTGCTCTTTGGAGCGGCCGTGCTCATCACGTTCCTGAAGTTGCTGTTCTTTGCCTTGTTTCTGGCGGTTTTTGGTGGTGCAGCGTATCTGATGTTCCGTTTGTTTGGCGGCGCACGTCGCATGCGTCGTTACCAGAACCAATACGCCCGCTACCGGGATTTTTACGATGCCGAGCCTTTGCGTCCGCAAGCCGGAGTTTATGCCGAGCCCATTCGCCCGCGTTACCGCCCGCCGTTCAGCGACAATCCGTTCGCACGCAACATTGAGGTGCAATAAGCACGATGATCCCCTGAGACCAGCATTTTTTCATCTTTAAATTTCTTTTTTTATGCATTATCATCATCATGGGCGTCCCGAATTCGCGGGATGCCGGGGCCGCTTCATGGGCGGACGATTCGGCCAGTATGGCCACCCGGGCTTTTCCGCTGTGCCAGTCAACATCCGCGAGACGGATGCGCAGTACGAAATCCACGTGGCTGCGCCTGGCCGCAATAAAACAGATTTTCAAATTTCAGTTGAAAGCCGCATCCTGACCATTGCTTATCAGGCAGAGCAAGCCGAAAAAACGGGGCAGGACAATTGGGTGCGCAATGAATTTCGGCTTCGTTCTTTCGAGCGCCGATTTGAGTTGCACGATGGCATTGATGCCGACAACATCACAGCGCAATACAAGGAGGGCGTATTGCTGGTGACTTTGCCCAAAGTGGCGGATTATCAATCCCCTAAACACGAAGTTCCGGTGGCTTAAGGCCGTTTAGAAATTTTGTTGTGCGTTACTGTGCGTTGCATTTTCGACTTAAAACGGTCGATTCCTGCGGCGCGCAGTTTTTCGTGTTTGGTGGTTTGACCATTGGTTCGTTTGCGCCACATTTTGAAGCTGCTTGCTTTCATAAATCGCCGCATCAGTTTGATCACCTCTTTTTCTTTGAGGCCAAATTGCCGTTCGATGGCTTCGAAGGGGGTTCGGTCTTCCCAGGCCATTTCAATAATGCGATCCAGGCTTGCTTCATCGAGCCCGGGCGGCAATTTTGCTTTATATGGATACAAATGTTCCTGTTTGTGCTCCATCATTTTTGTTTTTTAGCCGGAAAAATGCCTGTTTGGACTGCGGGATCGCCCATTATCAGGGTTTCGTTTTCACTTTTTCGTTTGGTATGGGTTTTCAGGATGCGGCTGTTTTCCTGTTTGACACTTTCGTTTTTTTTCCATTTCCACAAGACTTCGCGTGCATGCGTTGCTCTTTGTTCCAAATTGACGATTGGCTGGGGGTATTGTTTTCCCAATTCCCATCCGAGCCATTTTTGTTCCAGTGCGCTTAGTTTCCAGGGTTCGTGGAGGTGCGCAGTGGGCAGCGGGGCCAATTCGGGCAGCCATTTTCGGATAAATTCACCTGTGGGATCGTGCTCCTGGCCTTGTTTTACAGGATTGTATATCCGAATGGTATTCACGCCGCTGGTTCCGGCCTGCATTTGAAATTGGGGATAATGAATTCCGGGCTCATAATCCAGAAACTGGCGGGCCAGGTGGTGTACGCCTTGTTGCCAGGGTTGCCACAGGTGGTGGGTAAGGAAGGATACCAGCATGGCACGCATTCTGAAATTAAGGTATCCTGTTGCATTCACGCAGCGCATGCAGGCATCTATCAGCGGAAATCCGGTGTAGCCGTTTTCCCAAGCCTGTACCCAATCGGGTCGGACGGGTTTTTCGAGGGTATCGAATCCGCGGTTGAGGTTTTCAAATTCCATGCGGCATTCGGATTCAAATTTTTGGATAAAATGACAATGCCAAAACAGGCGGCTTCCAAATTGCTCCAGGTTGTAGCGGTCGCCGCCCGCATTCAGGGCATGGCGTGTTGCCTGCCACAATTCCCGCATGCTGATGTTGCCCCAAGTTAAATAAGGCGAAATTCGGCTGCAGCTGTGGCGTGCAGCGGCAGGTTTACTGATTTGCTTAAAATACTGCCGATGTCGGCTATGCAAAAAACTGTGAAGGTATCGCCAGGCGTTGTGTGTGCCTCCCGGCTGAAAATCGGGGAAGTTTTGGTACAATTGGGAAGGAAGCGGCTGTGCACGCAAACGCGCCAACAGGTCGGGCGGCGGCACAAACACCTGTAGCTGGGCCCAGTCGGGGTGTACAAGAGGGGCATTCATTTGTGAAAGCCAATATTGCTCCCAATGATTCCGATGTTTCAGTCCGCGGATAACGCCGCCGCTGGGGTATTCCAACCAATTGATGCGCTGTTTTTGGAAAAAAGCGGTCATGTGTTGGTCGCGCGCGTAGCTGAGGGCATTTCCGGTTTCCTGATAAGCATAAACCGATTGAATTTCAGCATATTGCAGCAGTGTTTGGAAGGTTTCAAGCGCTTCGGCATGCACCCAAAACAGTGGAATTCCCATGCGTGCGAGGCTTTGTTCCAAGACTTCAATACCCTGCCATGCAAACCGCCAGTGCCGGTTGCTGCTGTCGACATGGGCCATACAGGATGGCTCGAAACAAAACAGGAGCAAAATTGGCAACCCGGCCTCAATGGCTTGCTGCAAGGGCAGATGGTCGCTGAGCCGCAAATCGCGTTTGAACCATACAATGTTGATTCGTGGGCGTTGCATTACAAGGCATCGACATTTTGTTTGTAAAAAGCAGCCTGAGCCAAAATTTCCTGCTTTTCCTGGCTGTTCATGCGATCCCACAGCCGATATGCCATGCCAATGCGGGGATTGGAAGCCAGTTTTTCGGAATGCCGGTTATAAAAATCCCAATACAGGCTGTTGAACGGACAAGCCCGGGCGCCCACGCGCAGGTCTTTTTTGTAAAAACAATGCGTGCAATAATTGCTCATTTTATGAATGTAATTGGCGCTGCTCACATAAGGCTTGGTTCCTACGATGCCTCCATCGGCAAACTGGCTCATGCCCCTTGTATTGGGCATTTCCACCCATTCTACTGCATCCATATAAATGCCCAGGTACCAGGCGTCTACGGCATCGGGGTGTACACCCAGTAACAGTGCAAAATTGCCGGTAAGCATCAGTCGCTGAATGTGGTGTGCATAGGCGCGATCGAGCGATTGACCAATGGCGTGTTTCAAACAGTTCATATGGGTACGGCCCGTCCAGTACCAGGCTGGTAGCGGCGCCTGGTGTTCCAGGAAATTCAATTGGCTATAGCGGGGCATTTGTGCCCAATAAATGCCTCGCACATATTCACGCCAGCCGATTATTTGGCGTATAAAGCCCTCCAGTGCCGCAAAAGGGATGCGATCGGGCGTATTTTGCCAGGCCCCAATGGCTGCCTGAACGACCTCAAGCGGATGCAGCATTTTTACATTTAAAGAAAACGACAGGCGAGCGTGGTACAAAAGCCAGTCTTTCGTATGCATGGCATCCTGATAAGCGCCAAAATAGGGAAGTCGATTGCTTACAAAATCCTGCAACAATTGCAAAGACTCTGTGCGGGTAACGGGCCAGTCGAACCGATCGGGCTGCAGATTTCCGATGTATGAGATGCCCATTTTCCGAAGCATTTCGAGCAAATGCTCTACGTTTCTGACAAAACCCGGAACGGGCAGGGGCGTATAGGATGGAGGTAGTTTTTTGCGGTTGTCGGCGTCGTAATTCCATTGACCCGTAAGGGGTTTCTGTCCGTCATCTTCCATCAGGATGCGCCATTTGATGCGCATTTTCCGGTAAAAGGATTCCATCAGGTAGTTTTTTTTGCCTTCAAACCATTGTTTTAGCGTGTTTCTATCCGTCAGGAAATGATGGCTGGATACCATTTCCGCCCGAGGAAGGCTACGGGCAAAATCGTTCAGTTGTACCTCCAGGCGCCACTCATCGGGTTCCTGATAGGCGAAAGCATCAATTTGATGGATTTGCATCAAATAATGGCAATTTCCTTCCAGGCTCTGTTTATTTTCCGGATCGTCGAGGGAGAAATACCTAACCTCATGGCCGGCCTCTTGCAGCGCTTGCGCGAAGGCGCGCATGGCCAGAAAAAAACCGCAGATCTTCTGGATGTGGTGTTGTACGTATTGGGTTTCTGGCAGAATTTCCATCAAGACATAGAGTACATCCTTCTCCTGGTTGTCAAACCAGGGGTGAGCGCTGTTCAATTGATCGCCCAGAATCAGTCGAAGTTGGCGGTATTTTTGCACGATAGCCCCAAACAAGCCCCCGGAAGAAAGGTTCACGCTGCATCCCTAATAAACTCTTTTAAAGTCTTTTGCACCCTTTCGCATTGAAAATCGCAGCCAGGAATCAACAATCGCATCAGAAGGCCATATCTTTAAGCGCCCCAAGCAACTGCTTTGCATCGATACCGGATTCTCATGATTTTTACCGCTTCCTGTATACCGATTACCTTTGCAATTGCGTTATGCGATCGACAACATCCAACGTACCCTCCATGCGTTCTCTCCTCCTTTGTTTGATTTTATTTGGCGCTCCTTATGCGCTCTATGCACAATGTGGCGCCCCCATTGCCACCTTTCCGTACAATGAAAATTTCGAACTCAACCAGGGCGGCTGGAGTTCGGGCGGCAACGCCAACGACTGGGCTTGGGGGGCGCCCACCAAACCTGTAATTAATGGCGCCGGTACCGGCGCCAAATGCTGGGTGGTAGGCGGACTCACCACCGCATTTTACAACCTGGGGGAGCGCTCGTACGTAGAAAGCCCTTGTTTCGACTTTACCAATTTGCCCCACCCCTATATCCGGTTTAAAATATGGTGGGAATCGGAGCGGCGCTTTGATGGGGGAAACCTCCAATATTCGCTTGATCAGGGAAGCACCTGGGTCAATGTGGGCGCTTTCAACGACCCGGTAGATTGCCTCAACGACAATTGGTATAACTATAATTCCATCACCAACCTCAACAACCTGGTATCGGTTCGACACGGATGGTCGGGCAATATTCAGGCCACTGCGGGTAGCTGTCAGGGCGGATTTGGCAGCAATGGCTGGGTGATTGCAAAGCATTGCATGCCCTATTTGGCCGGAGTACCTTCTGTCAAATTTCGTTTTACTTTCGGTGCAGGCACCACCTGTAACGATTATGACGGAATGGCTTTTGATGATGTCACAATCGAAAATGCGCCCCAAATTGCCCCAGATTTTTTGGCTGTTTGCAATGGAAACAATACCTACGATTTTACCGACCTTTCCACCAATTGCCCGGATACCTGGGTCTGGGACTTTGGAGATCCTGCATCCGGTGGCGCCAATACCAGTACAGTAAAAAACCCCAGCCATACCTATAATGCACCGGGAACCTATACGGTCAAACTCATTGCAGGGAGCCAGTGCAGCGGTATGACCCAAATCACCAAAACAGTGACCATTTTAGGCGTTACCACCAGTTCTACGCCTGTTAGCTGTTTTGGTGGCACAAATGGTACCGCAAGCATTACGGTAAACCCGGGAGGGGGAAATCCGAATTTTCAGTGGAATACCACGCCGCCGCAAACCGGGAGCACCGCAAGTAACCTGGCTGCCGGCAACTATACTGTGATTGTTACTCAGGCAAACTCTTGTCCGCTTACCACCGTTGTTTTCGTGACCCAGCCGCCTGCCTTGAACGGCTCCGTAAGCCCAACAGCCGCAACCTGCAATCAGAATAATGGGAAAGCCAGTGTACTGGGCGCGGGCGGCACCCCGCCGTATACTTACGCGTGGTCAAGCGGAGCCGGAAATGTCGGTATGGTGACCGGCCTTGCGCCTGGCAACTATACCGTAACGGTGACCGATGCCAAAATGTGTACCCAAGCCCTGAATTTTACGATAAACTCCAGCGCCGGTGTGAGCGCCAACGGCAGCACAGTGCAAAACGTGAGCTGTTTCAATGGAACAAATGGCAGTATCACCCTCAATCCGCCTACCGGAACCGGGCCGTTTACCTATGCATGGCCCGGAAATATATCTTCCAACTTATCGGCCAGTGCACTATCTGCCGGCAACTATACCGTCACCATTTCCGATGCCATCGGCTGCACAGTTACCACCACCGCCACTGTTGCGCAACCAACTCAACTGATGATGACGGCCTCGCCTCAAAGTACCACTTGCAACCAAAACAACGGAGCGCTTTCCATTATACCATCCGGAGGCACGCCAGGGTACCAGTTTGCCTGGAGCCCCAACGTGAGCACGACGGCATCGGCAAGCGGACTAATGAGTGGAACTTACACAGTAACCTTGACCGACAACTTGGGTTGTACCCAGGCCGCCGCTTTTATTATACCCAATATCGGCGGCGTAACAGCGAATGGAAGCACCACGCAGGATCCCGCTTGTGCCGGTGCTTCTACAGGAAGCGCTACCATTAATGTGCCAGGCGGAACAGGCCCCTTTGTTTATTCCTGGCCTGGGAACATAAGTAACAGCAATACTGCCAATCAGTTAAGCGCCGGCACTTACACCGTTACCATTACCGGAACGGCACAATGTACCGCAACGGTGACGCTTACCCTGGCAGATCCAGCGCCCCTACAAATCACCGGCTACGGCCAAGCAGCCACCTGCGGCCAAACCAATGGCTTCATTGTGCTTGCACCCAATGGCGGAACGCCAAATTATACCTATACCTGGCAACCCAATGTGAGCAACGGAAATACTGCTACGGCGCTCGCCGTGGGAAGTTACACTGTAACCGTGACAGACTCAAAGGGTTGTACTCAAACTGCCTCTTATGCTATTGTCAACCAGGGCGGACTTACCAGCCCGGGCTTTAGTATGCAAGCGGTTACGTGCAACGGCGGCAACAATGGTTCGGCCAGTATCAATACGCCGGTTGGTTCCGGTCCATTTGGGTATGCCTGGCCAGGCGGCATTTCCAGCAGCAATACCGCAAGCGGTTTAAGTGCAGGTACTTACGTGGTAACCATTTCGGATGCGTTTCAATGTACCGCCATCACCTCGGTTGTGGTTACGCAACCCAGCGCCTTTCAGATTCAATCCAATAGTTCGAGTGCCACTTGCGGCAATGCCAATGGCAGCATCACCCTTTCTGTTTCAGGCAGCACACCCGGATATAGCTACCAGTGGTTGCCCAATGTCTCTACAGGCCCAAGCGCTACCGCCCTTGCAGCAGGCGTCTATTCCATCACGATCACCGATGCAAAAGGATGTACATCGGTTAAAACAGCCCAGGTTGGCAATGTGCCAGGTGTAAGTCTCAATGGAAGCACCATTACCGATGTGAGTTGCAACGGAGCAAGCAATGGCAGTATTGTATTGAACGCCCCCTCCGGAACGGCACCATTTAGCTACAATTGGACCAACAATGTTTCCAATGGCATTTCTGCCGCCAATTTAAGTGCCGGAACCTATCTGGTTACGGTAAGCGATGGAAACCAATGTACGGCAACACTTTCTTTTGTGGTGCAACAGCCGCCCCCCCTGCTTGATCAACCACAGGTGCAAAATGCAACTTGCAATCAGAATAATGGCAGCATCGTCCCCATCATCTCGGGCGGAACACAGCCTTATGTTTTTTCGTGGTCGAACGGAAGTACAGGAAACACCCAAAATAACTTAAGTCCGGGAAGCTATAAACTTACGATAACGGATACCAAAGGATGCAGCAAGGTATTCAACTATACCATTCAGAACAACGGAGGCGTTCTGGCAACCGGCGCCAATACCCAGGACGCAACTTGTTTTGGCAGTAATACAGGCACGGCCAGCATTAACACACCGGCCGGAACCGGCCCTTTCGTATATGCCTGGCCCGGTAATATTTCCAACACCAATGCAGCCAGCGGCCTCGCGGCCGGCACCTATATCGTTACCATAACCGATGCCGGACAATGTACCGTAACCGTCGCTTTTGACATTGCCCAACCTGCGCCTATTCAGGCCCAAAGTGCAGTTCAAAATGCTACTTGCAATAAAAACAACGGCATTCTTACCATAACTGCTGCTGGCGGCACACCAGGTTATACCTACATCTGGTTGCCAAATATTTCCAATACCAACACAGCCAACAACCTCGCAGCGGGCGCTTACACACTGACAATCAACGATCAAAATAACTGCAAACAAACATTTACCTTTCAGGTTGATGCAACACCGCCACCCGTTTTATCTGTCCTAAAAATTGATGACATCTCCTGCGCAGGCGCACGCGACGGAGGCATAACGCTGGCTGTTCAAGGTGGAAATTCCCCGTATCAATTTACATGGAGTCCATCGGTTTCTGATACGGCAAGCGCACTAGGCTTGTCGGCAGGTACCTATTACATTACCGTTAGCGATGGCTCAGAATGCATCGATTCCATTTCGGCAACCATACTTGCGCCGCTTCCCATTGAGACAAGGGCCGTTGGGCTGGATGTTACCTGTGCTGGGGACAAAAATGGGAAAATAGAAATCGAAAATACCATGGGAGGCGTCGGCCCCTTTTTATACCGCATCCACAACGGAGCTTTTTCAACAAATACCAAATTCGACAATTTGTCTCCCGGCATATATATCCTCGAAACGCAGGATGCCAATGGATGCATCAGCCTGGATACACTGCAAATTAAAGACGGCCTGAGTAATTCGGTGGATGCAGGCCCCGATACCACCATTACCCTGGGTACACAAATTGAATTGTTTGCCTTGGTGCAGCAGGCCGCTACCGTTCAACATTACCAGTGGATGCCACTACAAGGTTCAGGCATCGTATGCGATACCTGCCCCTACACATTGGCAACGCCACCTGGAGCCATTGTTTACACCATCAAGGTTACCGATGTGAATGGCTGTGTTGTGCAAGACAGCCGCCGGGTAAACATCCGTCCGGGGCGTATTTTCATCCCCAATGTGATTGATCCGTCTTCTAACTTGGAAAATGACCGTTTCACCCTGTATGCCGAATCGGGCGTAGAACAAATTCTTGTCCTCGATATTTTTGACCGTTGGGGTAACCTCATTTTTGAAAATACAAATTTTGAACCGAATAATGCCCAACTTGGATGGGACGGACGCTTTCGGGATAAACCCGTGAATCCGGGCGTATTTACTTATTTGTTTAAAATACGGCTGACCAACAAACAAGAGAGCACTCTAACCGGCGCGCTCACAGTGGTTCGCTAAGAAGCTGTTTTAAACAATTGTCAAACAGCCCGTTGCAACTCAATTACCGTAATTTCGGGCCAAATGCCCACCCGACCCCGGAAGCCTAAAAAGCCAAAACCGCGGTTGACATTCAGCATGCGTCCATTGGCTTCGTACACACCGGCCCAACGTGGGTATCGGTATTTGATCGGACTCCATTTGAATCCCGGGATTTCGATGCCCATCTGCATGCCGTGGGTGTGACCCGACAAGGTGAGGTGTACCAGTTGAGGATGGTCTTTTACCTGGTATTCGAAATGAGACGGATCGTGCGAAAGCAAAATTTTGAAGGAATCGGGCGCAACATTTGAAAGCGCCTTTTCAAAATCGCCATACTGACTGAAACCGTGCCCCCAGTTTTGGATGCCTATCAACTGAATGCGGGCGCCGTCCTTTTCAATGTCTGCGTGCTCATCGAGCAAAAGCCGGTATCCTGCCCGGGCTTGCATTTGTTTGAGCGTTTCGAGGTTTTGTCTTTTCAATTCTGCGTCTGGCCAAGGCATGTAATCGCCATAATCATGGTTGCCAAGTACCGAAAACTGGCCATAAGGCGCCTTGATGCTGCCAAATAATTCCTGCCAGGGTTCAAATTCGGCCGCTTCATTGTTGACCAAATCGCCCGTAAATACAAACAAATCGCCTTTTTCCGCTTTAATCATTTCTACACCCCGCTTGACCGCTTCAAAATCGTCGAAACTGCCTGCATGAACATCCGAAACCTGCACAATTTTAAAACCATGAAAGGCCTCCGGCAAATCCTTAAATTTCAAAAAATGCCGGTGTACGGTGTAATCATATTTACCCTTTAATATACCATATACAAAACCTGCAAAGGGAATAGACGCAGTTAGTGCAGCCATTTGAACCAAAAACTTGCGTCGCTCGGGAATAAAGTGCCCCGCTTGGGCATCTGCCCGCATCCAATGAACCGCGCCTTCTGCCAAACGAACCAGATCTCCGCCCATCACAATCAACAAAAACACCAACTGGGTGATCATCACTGTGATCCAGGCATTGCCGGCCATTACACCCCATGCTCCCATTTTGTGCGTTTTCTGCATTTGATCAAAACCCCACATCATCAAAACAATCAAAACGACATGCATCGTCCAGAATGAGGCATGCACGCCCAGACGCCACCAGCTACTTTCCCAGCCGGAAGTAAGGGTTCGGATGGCCGAAAAAACATACCAGTCGAACAAAAAGAAAAAAAGCAAAACAACAAAAAATCCCATAATAAAATCCTGCTGGTATGTAAGTAATTAGATGCAAATCAATCATTTATTCAAATCAAAAAATCCCGAACCCAGGGTTCGATAAGGCTCGAAACGGGAAAACATTTCCTCCCGGTACCAACCCAGTTCCCGGGTTTTCTGCACCACCTGCCGGTGTTCGGAACCTTTATAGGCATAAGCCAGCATATCGGTTCCCTGGGCCCAAAGACTAAAAGTGGCCTGTCGAATCAGGGGCAATTCGCCGATCCCGATGGCAAAAATCAGACCTTTTTTCCCGTCAAGGGCGGCACTCACAGGCGCCACGTATTTCCAAAACCGAAGCGCAAATTTCAAGCGGATGCTGGCCCGGGTAATGACAGCCACCGGCATTTGAGGGTCAAATGCGCCCTGCGAAACAAATGGCTGCTGATTGTCCCACAAACCATGCGCTCCAACGTTGCGCAAAAATACAGTTTGAACTGCGTTTGCCCGGCGAAGATATCGACGAAAACGGGTATGCTTTTCGAAGAACAACAGCGCATCCTGCTCCGAATGCCACACCAGCAGCAGGCCATATACGCCCCAATTGGGCTTCAGGCCAAATCCGTTGGCGGCCCCGCTGCCAAACATCTTCCTAAAAATCAATCCTTTTGCACGCAATGGCCATACAGGGAATAGTCCCATTTGCAAAAAAGCCCAGTATTTTTGCGGCCAACGATCAAAGCGAAATAAAGTAAGGGTACTTACTTGCCGGTTTTGTGGGGCCAAAGTCGCATCCAAATAGCCAGTTTCCATATCAATTTATTTGACCCTCCGCGCAAGGATCGTAAAAAAGATTTCCATTTTCCAATCAATATCGAAGAAAATCGGAAATCCCAAAACCTTGCTACAACAAGTAGAGATGGGCAATTTTACCTCCCCCACGGGCGAAGACCAAACAAATATCCAAAGCGCTTGTTTTGGGTTCTGAACAATAAATCGAAAATTAATCCTATGAAAATAGGCATCATTGGGGCAGGCATCGCGGGCATTGCTACCTCTATTCGGCTCGCAGCCCAGGGACATCAGGTTACCGTTTTTGAAGCCAATGATTATCCGGGCGGCAAATTATCCCAATTTGAACAAGATGGATTTCGCTTCGATGCCGGACCCTCGCTGTTTACCATGCCTCAATATGTGACGGAATTGTTCCAATTGGCGGGAGAAACACCTGAGGAACACTTTCTTTATGAGCGCATAAAACGAAATTGTGTTTACCTCTGGCCAGACGGAACACGCTTAGATGCCTGGGCCGACCCGGAGGAGTTCGCCCGGGAAACGGAACAAAAACTGGGGGCTTCTGCCGGGCGCGTTTCCCGTTTTTTGAAGAAAAGTCAAAAAAAATACGCCCTGGCAGGTTGGATTTTCCTCGAAAAATCCCTTCATAAGCCCCAAACCTGGTTCCGCTGGCCGGTATTGCGCGCACTGTTTCGTTTGCCCTATTTCGACCTGTTTACCCCCATGCACCGGGTACATGAAAAATGGTTCCAAAACCCCAAACTTACCCAATTGTTCGACCGTTATGCCACCTACAACGGTTCCAATCCCTTCAAAGCGCCAGGAATGCTCACCATCATACCGCATTTTGAACACAATGTGGGTGTTTTTTACCCCGAAGGCGGCATGTACCGCATCACCCAAAGCCTGTTCGAGCTGGCCAAACGAAAAGGTGTCAATTTTCACTTAAATAGCCCAGTCCAAGAAATTTTGGTAAAAAAAGGCAAGGTAAGCGGACTCAGCACCCTGGGGCAAAATCTTGAATTTGATGCAGTTGTGAGCAACATGGACGTTTTTTACACTTATCGCAAACTTTTGCCGAAAGAAGCGGCTCCCGAGCCTATTTTGCGACAACCCAAGAGCACTTCTGCCCTTATATTTTATTGGGGTGTAAAAGGCAGCTTTCCAGAGCTCGACTTGCACAACATTTTCTTTTCGGAAGATTACAAAGCCGAATTTGAAGCCCTTGAAAACGGGAAAGTGGTGGAAGATGCCACCATTTACCTGAACATTACCTCCAAATACACACCCAGCGATGCCCCTGAAGGCCATGAATGCTGGTTTATCCTGATCAATGTTCCATGCAACAAGGGACAAAACTGGGATCAATGGATTCCTGAAATAAAAGCCCATACCATCCGAAAACTGGAGCGCATGCTGGGAAGAGCCATCGGCAGCAACATCGTAACGGAAGCCGTGCTCGACCCACGCAGCATCGATCAGAAAACGGCCTCCCACCTGGGCGCCCTGTATGGCTACAGCAGCAACACCCAAATGTCGGCTTTTATGCGGCATCCCAATTTCAGCCGGAAAATAGAAAACCTGTATTTTGTGGGAGGGAGCGTACACCCGGGCGGGGGCATCCCCTTGTGTTTGCTTTCAGCCAAAATAACAGCAGAAATAATTAATTAATCAAAATATTTAAAAATTTGATTTTTAAACAAAAATGATCAATTTTAGAATTCAAAATTACGAAAATCCATTTTTCATGGATGCGCAGGCTCGCGCACGCGCAAGTGTAATTGCACTGTGGATGGTATACGGATTTGGCATTGCAGGCATGTTCAGTCCTTGGAAATCCTGGTTTGTATCCATGACGCCCGCCAGCATTTTGCTGTCGTATGGAATCTTATGGTGGAATCACGGTGCAATTCAGCGCGGCGCGCTTCAGTTTGGTTTGTTTGCATTTGGCGTCGGATTTCTTTCCGAAGTTATGGGGGTAAATACAGGTTTTCCATTTGGAGACTATTCTTACGGCGCCCTTTTGGGTTTGAAAATATGGAATACCCCCCTATTGATTGGCGTCAATTGGACCCTTGTATGTTATTGTGCATGTACGTTGGCAGATCGTCTTTGGTCGGATAAGCGGACATGGGGCTGGCTGCTTTGTGCAAGTTTGATTCCGGTTATATTGGATGTGTTGATAGAGCCTGTTGCGATTCGACTGGATTTTTGGAGTTGGGAATCTGGAACACCACCCATGCAGAACTATGCGGGGTGGTGGGGCGTAAGTTTGCTCATTGCGCAGGCATATAGGGTATGGATGCCATCGGTGATCAGAAATCCATTGTCGGGCCTGCTTTTGGCGCTTCAATTTTTATTTTTCGGGGTGTTACAGGGTTTGTAATTCCCCCGTGTTGGAGAAAATTTCAGTATAAATGCTGGTATTGTTAATTTTACCGGTGATTACGTACAACAGCATTGAAGCAGTATCCTGGTATGATACAACGTGTATTTTTTCCTTATTTTCAATCATCGCCCCGCCGGGGAAGGTATTCGGAGTTAAACTCGATGGCGGTATTAGAAACAATTGCCAGGTTGGAAAGGCGTATTTTGGAGCGTTTTCCGGAATCGGGTCTGGCTCAGGTGTGTCATGATTTTTTGGAGCAGGCGCATGTGCAGGAGGGGCTTGCCCGCAAGCTTCAAAATCCTGTGTGGGCATTACGCATTGCCTCATTTATTGCGGGAACGATGCTGATGGGCTTGTTTATTTGGGCTCTCGTGCAGGTACTTAACACTTTTTCGCATCGGGTGGAAGGGGTTTCGGAGTTGTTGCAAGCGGCAGAATCGGCTATTAATGAGTTGATTTTCTTGGGATTGGCTTTGTATTTTTTAATGAATCTGGAGCAGCGTTTAAAGCGTCAACAAGCCTTGAGCGCATTGCACCGATTGCGTAGTATAGCCCACATTGTAGACATGCACCAATTGACCAAAGATCCGGCTGCGGTACTGGCCAATCAATTGCATACGACCCAAAACTCACCTGAACGCACCCTGAACCGCAAGCAATTGACGCGTTATCTGGACTATTGTTCGGAGTTGCTTGCATTGGTGAGTAAAATAGCGGCATTGTTTGCCCAGAACATGGAAGATCCCATTGTTTTGAGTGCTGTAAATGACCTGGAGTCCCTTACACAAGGCCTCGCCAGCAAGATTTGGCAAAAGATCATGATCCTGGATTTGGCCGAACCTGAAAATCAGGCATGATTCCTGCATATACCAGTATCTGTTAAATTAATCCGATCATTACCTGAAATGTACGTTTTTCTTTATTTTGCGCTCCCTTTTCTTCAAATTAAAGGGCCAGAAAGAACAATTGTAAACCTCATTGAATACGTATCCGTGGTATAATTTAAGGTTTTAAGTCAATTTGTGGCGATTTAAAACATTTTAAAATGTGCCATATTATAATTTTCAGCAAAATGTTTTGCTTTTGTCATGCAGATTGCTACTTTTGTGCGCCTCACCCAATAAATCTTTAATATCGAACCGTTTCATTATTAGTTAATCCGGGTAAAAACGGCGCATGATTTCATCGGTTTTTGACCAATTTAATCCATCGCTTCATCCGCCGCAAGATTCAGTTAATCATAGAGGCATCACCATTATCTGATTCGCCTGGTAAACCGCAAACATATGGGCAGGAAAGAAAAGTTTGTTTACAACATTCAAACTTTAACCTACGAGAAAGTCGTTGTTCCCTTTAAAACCAGAATACTACAAGCCTTCGGTTTCTTTTCCGTTGTTCTTGTAACTTCTTTTGCATTGCTTGCGCTCCTTTACACCATCTTTCCCTCTCCACGAGAAAAGGAATTGATGCGCGAAATTGAGCAAATGGAACATAAATATTCCCAAATGGGTGGCCAACTTGACCTGATGTCGAAAGTGTTGCAAAACATTCAGGAACGAGACGCCAACGTACACCGCGCCGTTTTTGGCATGGATCCCATTGATGAGGATATTTGGAATGCCGGTATCGGTGGCCATGAGGCACATCCCGAACTGTCGGCATTTAAATATGGCCAGCGAAACATCCGGGAAGTTGTAGAAAAAGTAGATCAGTTGAGCCGTCAAATGGCCCTTCAAAGCAAATCGCTTGATACCATTCAGCGCCTTGCAGAGAACCAAAAAAACATGCTGGCTTCCTTGCCTAGCATCAAACCGGTTCGGGAAGACAAATTGCAAAAGAGCATCGGAACACTGTCCGGTTTTGGATACCGCATCCATCCGGTATATAAAATTAAAAAATTCCACGCAGGCCTGGATTTTCCGGCACGCGTAGGTACAGCAATTCAAGCCTCCGGCGATGGGGTTGTGGTGGAAACCGGCTGGCATCAGGGATATGGAAACTGTGTCAAAATAAGCCACGGATATGGCTATGAAACCTTGTACGGACATATGAATCGCATCTATGTTCGGCAAGGCGAACATGTGAAAAAGGGCACTAAAATTGGCGAAGTTGGCGATACCGGACTCTCTACCGCACCGCATTTACACTATGAAGTTCACTATAAAGGGAACCCCATTAACCCTATCAACTTCTGTATGGACAGTTTGACCCCGCAGGAGTATCAGGCAATGGTGAATGGCGCCGAAACGGCCAACCAGTCACTCGATTAATTTTTTTCGATTTTTGGTTTAATGGGGAGAGAACAAAAAACAAAATGAACAAGCCCGGATGGATTTTACCATCCAGCCCCCAATCACCCGTACTTGTAGAAGACCATAACAGCCAAAACGTTGAATAACAACGTTTTGGCTGTGTTATTAGATTGATATGACTTTTAAACTAAACTCCGATTATGTGCCAACCGGCGATCAGCCGCAGGCCATCCATCAACTTGTCGAAGGCATAAAAGCCGGCGAAAAAGCACAAGTACTCCTGGGCGTTACAGGATCTGGCAAAACGTTTACCATGGCCAATGTAATCGCCCAACTCAACAAACCGACCCTTATCCTTACACATAATAAAACCCTCACGGCTCAACTCTACGGAGAATTGCAAACCTTTTTCCCGGATAATGCCGTGGAATATTTTGTGTCGTACTACGACTACTACCAGCCTGAGGCGTATGTGGCCGTAACAGATACATTTATCGAAAAAGACCTGCAAATCAATGAGTTGGTAGACAAATTGCGGCTGAAGGCCACCAGCACCCTGCTCTCGGGCCGCCGAGACATCATTATTGTTGCTTCCGTTTCCTGTATTTATGGTATGGGAAACCCCGAAGATTATAAAAGCGGCATCATCCGCCTGTTTAAAGGCCAAAAAATATCCAGAACCCAGTTTTTGTACCAGCTCGTGGAAAGCTTGTACGCGCGCACAGAAACTGATTTCGCCCGAGGTACCTTTCGCGTAAAAGGCGATACTGTGGACATCAACCTGCCGTATGCAGACTGGGGCTATCGGGTCATGTTCTGGGGCGACGAAATTGAAAGCATTGAAAGCATTGACAACGAGCGCGGCAAACGCATTGAAGTGATGGAAACCGCCGCCATTTTCCCGGCAAACCTGTACGTGGCCCCTAAAGAACGCCTCAATCAGGTAATTGCTGAAATTCAGGACGAGATGACGGCGCAGGAACAGTATTTTTTGCAGGATGGCCGCATGCTGGAATCGCGCAGGATTCGCGAGCGCACCACCTTCGACGTGGAAATGATCAAAGAACTGGGCTATTGCAGTGGCATCGAAAACTATTCGCGCTTTTTCGACCGCCGCGAACCGGGAACACGTCCTTTCTGCCTGCTCGATTATTTCCCCGACGATTATTTGATGATTATAGACGAGAGCCACGTGACCCTGCCCCAATTGCGCGGTATGTGGGGCGGTGACCGATCCCGAAAACAAATGCTCGTCAATTACGGCTTTCGCTTGCCCTCCGCCATGGACAACCGGCCACTCAATTTCGATGAGTTTCAGGCGCTCATCAATCAGGTGATTTTCGTGAGTGCTACCCCCGGCGATTTCGAACTGGAAAAAACCGAAGGCGTAGTCGTAGAACAACTCGTGCGCCCGACCGGCCTGCTCGATCCGCCCATCGATGTGCGCCCTTCCCTCAATCAGGTAGACGATCTGCTGGAGGAAATTCGCCTGCGCAGCACACGCAACGAACGTACACTCGTAACCACACTCACCAAGCGCATGGCCGAAGAATTGTCCGCCTATTTGGCCAAAGTCGGCATCAAATGCCGCTACATCCACTCCGAAGTGGAAACCCTGGAACGCGTGGAAATCCTGCGCGACCTGCGCCTGGGCGAATATGATGTGCTCATCGGCGTAAACCTGCTCCGGGAAGGCCTCGACCTGCCGGAAGTATCCTTAGTGGCCATCCTGGACGCCGACAAAGAGGGCTTCCTGCGCAACGTGCGCTCGCTCACGCAAACCGCCGGCCGTGCCGCCAGAAATTCCAACGGACTCGTCATTTTTTATGCCGACAAAATGACCGATTCCATGCGCAACACCATCGACGAAACCAACCGCCGCCGCTCGGTGCAGATTGCCTACAACGAGGCCCATGGCATTACACCACGCACGGTGGGCAAAACCCGCGAACAGATCCTGGCCCAACGCAGCATCCTCGACATCCGAGGCGTGGAAGCCACCAAATATTATGTAGAGCAAGACCCGAATAACCTGGCTGCCGAGCCCGTGGTGGCCCTCGCCAACCGCAGCCAACTGGAAAAAATGATTGATGAGGTGGAACAAAAGATGAAAAAAGCGGCGAAAGACCTCGATTTCATCACGGCCGCGCAGTTTCGGGATGAAATGCTGGCGCTACAGAAAACGTTGCGGGAGAAGTTTGGGAAGGAGTGATGAGGGGATGTCCCAAACGCAATGGGAAGGGCACATTTTGTATAGTCCTGCAAAAGGCCTCTAAACATTGCGCACTTCGCATTTTGTGTTGGGGGGGAAATCTTGGAGCTACCGGTCTGAGCGTAATTCAATCACAATCAATCTAATGAAATAAATAATGTTGGATGTCTGTAGATCTGGCGCTTTGAACTTATTTTTGTTTGAATAAGGCTATTACGTGTTGGCTGCTATTGTAAAATGACTGCGGAAATAATCAACCTATTAGGATTTCAATTTGACACCGCCTTCAATGTGCAAGGACGACTATCTATTGCCGACCTTTTCCCAAAATCTAAAAGCCGCTGCGGCATTTATTTGCTCAACTTTTGTGATGACACCTTTTATATTGGGCAAGCCGTTGACACAGTAAAAAGATTTGCTCAACACAGAAAAAATTATGACAACATTGAAAGACTTTGGTTTCAACCTGTAAAAAAGGAAAACTTGAACAAGGTTGAGCAAAGACTAATTCAGCAAGCAGAAACGCAAGGACTTTTACTAAAAAATAAAACTTTCGTATCAAACATTATTGGCAACACCGACCTTGACTTAATTATTTCGCCGACAGAACAAGACAATTGGCTTGAGAACGATGTTGAGATTTCAAATAACGGTTATGACTTGTATGAAACTGTTGAAGTTAAACACAAAATTAAATACCGACAAAATTTTGAAAAGCTACAGCAAGTTGAAAACTACGAACAGATCAAACGAATTTTGAGTTTGTACATAAGAAAGGGTTTGCCTGCTTTTAAGAAAACGGAATTATCGTTTTGGGCATTAAGTTGTATGCCATCAACAAACATCAACACTTATCCAAGATACTTCTGTTTGAATGTAAATGCAATGGAAGTTTTTGTTTTAGGTTACGAAAGGAAAACAAAGAAGCCATTCACTTTTATCGTTTTAACAAGTCTTTTTTTTGACAATGACAAGGAACTTAATCGGCTTTGTGGCAAGTATAAAACTTTGGAAGCAGAACGGTCAAAGTATAGAGCCGCTGGTGCAGACCAAGTTCGCTTTCATTTTTCGGATTTGACTGAACTGGAAAACATATTATTGAATGAACCTAAAGTTGTCAATTCCATTAAAGAACTGAATTTGCGGCTTATGAGAAAGGGTGGAACAATTTATTCGCCATTTCATTGCTTTGACTTGGCAAAAGACGTTTTAGTGTAGAGTGAGAACAATAGCAGCCAACAAAAGTATTTGCAAAAGCATTGGCAAAAGCGTGGGAGAAGTACCTATTTAAGCATTTGATCTCTAATAAACTGAAGTGCTAATTTAAACTTTTGTGCTTTCTATTTCCTCCAGGCGCTCGCGCTGGGCTATAGCCCAGTGCGCAACCATCCTGCGGGCTATGCCCGCCAGAGGCCCAAGCAGCACCCAAAAGGGCCAATTTGCTGTTAATCACCAAATTGGCCCGCTCATACTTTTAAATCCCAATCGCCTACATCTTCCCTTTCTTCCAATTCATCACCGCCGAATTGATATCTTTTTCCAGTTCCTTAAAATAATCGCCTTCGTCTTTGCTGGTTTTGCTTGCGGCCGTCACTTTGTCCACGGTTGCCAGGGCCGATTTGAAATCGCTGTTTTTGGCCTGAATTTGCGCCTGCATCCACAAGTTCCACACTTGCGGCTTGAGTTCCACGCTCTTGTTGATGTGTTCGAGTGCCATTTTAGGGTCGCCATTGTTTTTGAGTAAAAACTCGGCTGCATCGGCGTGAATCCACCATTGGTCATCGGCTTTGCCCTCTTTTACGCCCTTATCAATGTTAGCCATAGCCATTTTCATGGTTTCCATGGTAAAGGGGATGCTCACGCGCTTGCGTTCCCATTCAAACACGATGGCGCCCTGGTCGATGCCACGGTCTTCAATGCGGTAGGTAAGATGCTCAACCGGTTTGGCCAAGGCCTCAACGGCAACATCAAGGCGTGCAATGTCCTTTTCTTCCTTATATTGATAAGCGCCCCACTGTTCAAAGTCTGAATTAAAAATGGCAGTCCAGGTATCGCCTTCTTTCGGGATGAGAAAAAAGCCGTATTTGCCTTTTGAAAGATTGTTTTTGCCAATCATAACCGGCGTGCCAAAGGTAACATCGGTGCACTTGTTGGCGCCTGCGCGCCAAACTTTGCCATAAGGGACCAAGGCGCCGTAAACAGGGCGCTTGCGTACAGCGGGACTGGAATAATTCACAGTAACATCGGTGAGACCAACGCGGTAACTAACCGAGGCTTTAGGGCTGGATTGGGGGAGTTCGAGTTGGGCAAAGGCTACAGTATGCGCCAAAAGCAGGCATACAACAAAAAGGAATTGTTTCATGTAAAATAAATGAGAGTTTGAAGAATGAAAACAACAGAAACTTGGGGTTTTGTTAAAATTTCACAACAAAAAAAGCGGAACAACGCCAAATTGTTTGCATTTTTCGCCCACTTTTTACCCATTTAAGTCGCAGTTTCGTCCAAATTAACGGCCGCAACACCATTCCCACCGCTTTTGTGAAAAAACTTGTTCGAAATCTGACCTTTTGGGTCCTGCTGGCCATTGCTGCCGGCATCCTGCTTGGGGGCCTCAACCCGGCCGAAGCGGTCAAAATGGACGTTTTGGGCAAGACTTTCATCCTGCTTGTCAAGTGGTTTATTTTTCCCATCATCTTCCTGACCCTTACGCTGGGCATCAGCAACATGCGCGATTTGCGCAAGGTTGGGGAGACGGGCGGCAAGGCATTGCTGTATTTTGAGGTGGTGACCACCCTGGCGCTGCTCATCGGCATTGTAGTGGCGCATTACATCCAGCCCGGCGCCGGCGTAGACACCTCGCACGCGCAGGCGGGTGCAGTGCAGACCTACATGCAGCGCGCGGGAAATTTCAGTTGGTGGGCTTTTTTTGCCGAGCATACCACCCTCCAGGTACTGTTTTTCTCTCTTTTGTCGGGAATTTTGCTCAACCAGGCGCCCTGGAAGCGAATGGTGCTGGTGCACCTGGAACGCGCGGCCTACTGGGTGTTCAAAGCCCTGCATGTGCTGATGTACCTTTCGCCGCTGGGCGCATTCGGCGGCATGGCGTATACGGTCGGGAAATTCGGATTAGGCAGCCTGCTGGCTTTGGCCAAACTGATGCTTTCGGTGTACACCACCATGTTGTTGTTTGTTTTCATTATACTGGGTTTAATTTTATGGATGTATAAAATCAATATTTTTAAATTTATCCAATATATTAAAGACGAATTGCTGGTGGTTTTGGGCACTTCTTCCTCGGAAGCAGCCCTGCCTTCGCTGATGGAAAAATTAGAGCGCATGGGTTGCGACCGTTCGGTAGTAGGCCTGGTGGTACCTGCGGGCTATTCTTTCAACCTCGATGGCACCACATTGTATTTGTCGATGGCGGTTATTTTTTTGGCGCAGGCCTACCAGGTTCAGCTCAATTTTGATCAAATATTGGCCATCATCGGCGTTTTAATGATCACCTCGAAAGGCGCTGCGGGCGTTACCGGCAGCGGTTTTGTGGTGCTGGCCTCCACCCTGCAAACGGTTCACGTGATCCCTGTTGAAGGGCTGGCGCTGTTGCTGGGTGTAGATCGCTTCATGTCGGAGGCCCGGGCCCTCACCAACCTCATTGGCAACGGCGTGGCAACGGTTTGGCTTTCCAACAATGAAAAGGTGTTCGACCGGGACAAAATGGAAGCCGCTTTTAACATTGAAGCAGAAGAAAACTTTTATCTTTAGGGCAGACGCTTCAAACGCCCTACCTTTGCCTGCTGTTCCAACATATTTCCGATGCCTGCTTACCTCGATGAACTCAATGATGTGCAACGCGCTGCGGTGACCACCACCGAAGGCCCTGTCATGGTGATTGCCGGACCTGGCTCGGGCAAAACGCGTGTTTTGACCTTCCGGATTGCCTATTTGTTGCAAAATGGTGTGCCTCCCTGGCAGATTCTGGCGCTTACCTTCACCAACAAATCGGCGAAAGAAATGAAGGAACGCATCGAAAAAGTGGTGGGGCCCAAGGCCCAACAGGTATGGGCAGGCACTTTTCACGCCATTTTTGCCCGGATCTTGCGTGCCGAAGCAACCAAAATCGGCTACCCGGCCAGTTTTACCATTTACGATACCGACGATACCACCAGCGTGCTGCGCTCCATCATCAAGGAAATGCAGCTCGATACCAATGTGTATAATGCTGCCGGGATACGCTCCCGAATTTCCCTGGCTAAAAGCAACCTCATTACCCCCAAATTGTATCGGGAAAAAGCAGATATGATGGAGGAAGACCGGGTGGCCAAACGCCCGTATCTGGTAGATATTTACGAAAAATACATGGCCCGCTGCCAACGCGCCGGCGCCATGGATTTTGATGACCTCCTGTTTCAGTTGTACCGCCTTTTTCGCGATAATCCGGAAAATGTGGTGGAAAAATACCGGGAAAAGTTCCGATACATCCACGTGGATGAGTTTCAGGACACCAATTTTCTGCAATACGCCATCCTGCGGCGCCTGGTGAAATACGACAACAGCCCGGAAAACCTGTTCATTGTAGGCGATGACGCGCAAAGCATTTATGCCTTCCGCGGGGCAACTATCGACAACATCCTGGATTTTGAAAAGGATTATCCCGCGCTGAAGACCTACAAACTGGAACAAAACTACCGTTCCACCCACCACATTGTGGCAGCAGCCAATCAGGTAATCAGCTACAACCGCAGGCAATTGCCCAAAACCATCTGGACCGACCGCACCGAACGCAGCAAAATCAAACTGATTAAAACCGTTACCGATGACGAGGAAGGCCGCCGCGTGGCCGATCTGATTCTGGAACAACGCAACCGCTACCACCTGCCCAATTCGGAAATCGCCATCCTGTACCGCACCAACGCGCAAAGCCGTAAATTCGAGGAACACCTCCGGCGAATCAACATTCCCTACCGGATTTACGGTGGGCTGTCTTTTTACCAACGCAAGGAAGTGAAAGATTTTGTGGCTTATTTGCGCCTTGCCGTCAACCCCCTCGACGAGGAGGCGCTGCGCCGCGCCATCAACAACCCTACGCGAGGCATCAGCGATGCAACCGTAGATAAATTGAGTCAGGTGGCTTCTACCTTCGGAGTTGCCATGTGGGATGCCATGCTCCTCCCGCAACTCGACATCACCGAGCGCGCGCGCAAGGCCATGGGGACCTTCCGAAATATGGTGTCAGACTGGCAAAAACGCGCCCACGGAGACAATGCATACAAACTCGCTTCCGATATCCTGCGCAAATCAGGTCTTTTGGATGCCCTCAAAGGCGATACCTCCCCGGAAGGCATCGGCAGACTCGAAAACGTGAACGCAGTGCTGGATGCCATCAGCGAATTCAGCGACAATCAGCCCACCGACGGCAGCGCCGATGCTTCCTTGTCTACCTACCTGCAAACCATTTCCCTGCTCACCGATGCCGATGATGACTCAGGCGAACGCGATTTCGTTACGCTCATGAGCACACACGCAGCAAAGGGCTTGGAGTTTAAAAGTGTTTTTGTGACAGGCATGGAAGAAAATTTATTTCCTTCTTTTATGTCTATGGATGACCCGAATGGCCTCGATGAGGAAAGGCGCCTGTTTTATGTAGCCATTACCCGTGCAAAAGAGTACCTGACCATCACTTATGCCCAAAACCGATACCGCTATGGGCAAATTCGCACCAGCGAACCCTCGCGTTTTTTAGAAGAAATCGGTGTGGAACACTTCGATGTGCTGGGTGGGATCGGCTCCGGCCGCGGCCACAACCCGCCCGAAAACGAAGGGCCTGCGCGCGCCAGCGTACGCGGGAATTTTGCCACCCCGCGCAAACCTCAAACCGCTTCCAGCCCGGTGGCTCCCCCCGCCGGATTTGTCAACGCTGCGCCGGAAGCCATCGTGACGGGCGCAAGGGTGCTGCACCTGAAATTCGGAACAGGGAAGGTTACCCATGTAGATGGCGCCAAAGACAACCGCGTGGCCACCATTGTTTTTGAAAACGACGAACTCCCCGAGCGCCGCATCATGCTGAAATTCGCCCGCTTGATGGTGCTGTAAACTATTGATTTACAGGCATGGGATCTGGTCCGGTCGGCGTCTCGGAATTGACAACCGGCATGCGCAGTGGAATTCGGAATTCATTTTCCAGTGCATCAGCAATGGCTTTTTTCCGATTTTCGCTTTGCTCAAATTCCGCTTTTACCGCTTTCTTACCCCTTTTCATGTCGTATTTGTCCAAATTGCCTATGATGGTATAGTACAAATTGAACATGCCCTTGTCGGCCGGTAGAGGATCGAGGTCCTGATCGTGTTTTTTCAATCGGTTCAACACCACTTGCCCGGCATTAATTTTCAATTTGTAATCGATGTCGTTGTTGAAACTTTGACGACCGGAAATGGTCAGATTTAAGGCATTGCTCTGAATAAACATCGTCGGCAAATACAACTGCTGTTTGCTGATTTCGATGCAGTTTTGCATGTCGGTAAATTTTACATGCTTCAAATCTTCCAGGTGTACAAAGGTGCTGAAATCTTCCAGCATCTTCAAATCCACCACTTCGCCGTTTTTGCCTTGCACATTAGCCAAAACCCGAAGTCGATCGTAATCAAAATCACCCGTGCTTGTCCAATAGGTCCACAACGCCACCTTTCCCGACAATCTTCCACGCAAATTTTGATCGGTAATGACCGTTTGTCCGAAATTTTCGCATTGCGCCATCAAACTTTGAAGATCGAGGTTATTGGCTGTTATGCGCATGTTGAGCCAGGGCTGCAGTTCGAAGTGTGCAACACCCTCCATGCCTATGGCGCCTTGCATGGCTTCGCTGCTGCCCCGAATGAGCAGTTCGTTGTGATCGAATGCAAATTGTCCGACAAAGTTGTGGCCATCAATTTTGGCATATTGATAATGGTGTATGTGCACGTCGAAAATTCCTTTGAACTTATCGGTGCGCAATTTGCGCTCGGCGTTGTGTTGAATTTTGAGCGAATCGAGCACCTGCTCCCCAACCTGGCTTTCTGTTTGTTGCACAGAAAACATGTTGAGCAATTGATTCACATCCAAATTCTGACATTCCATTCGGGCCGAAAATTCCAGTAAGGCATCCTGGGTATTTAAAGAGTCGGCAAAAAGCACCGGCAGCACATTTTGGGCGCTTCCATTCAGGAAGAAGTCGCTTCTTCCTGCCAGCAGCAGCAGGCTGTCGGCACTGAAATGGTTGTTATTCGCCCGAAACACCCCTTTTTTCATCATCACCAGCACTTTGTTGTAGGTAATGGATGCCTGATCGAAGCGCACGGCGCCATTTGCTTCCACCAGATGAATGGTGTTGCTTCGCACCATGTCGGCGTATCGCCCTTTAACGTGCAAATTTTCCAGGTAAATTTCGCCATCGCCAGCTGTAATTGCTTCCGCATCGAAGAGGCCGTAAGTAGCATCCAGGGGTAGCACGCCATTGCAGGAAAAATCGACTTTCGGATCGTTAAAATCAGAAACAGAAAGGTTCAAACCGAAGGGCTTTCCGCCAAAATTGCCCTGAAAATCGGCAATTTGAAATTCGCCGGAGCCATCGGGATGCGCACTGTAAACGGCGCGAAAAGAAACACTTCGCAGGGGACTTTGCAGTTTATCCGATTGAACTTTGCCATCACGCAGGCTAACTTCAAAGCGCACATCGGGCGTTTCGGTTTTGCTCAGCCGTCCTTTGATCGCGCCCGAGCACGCGTATGCGCCCGAGCTTTCAAAATCGCGAAAATATTGGTGATAAGCCCCGGGTAAAAGATTGGCAATCATAGAGATATCGCCTTCCTGGCTCGACAGTTTGAGGTTCAAATCGGTATAATCGGGCTGGCGAACGGCAAGCCCGTCCATAGTGAATGTGTTGCCGCCGAGGGTGAGTTCCACCCTTTGCAGGTCATAAATGCCTTTTTTCAAATCCACGGCAACCACAGCATCGTATTTTAGGTCTTCGCCCGCGAGGTAACGGCTGCTGTCGGAATCCACCCGGTTGATTTTCATTTGCGCCTGGGAAGAAAGGTCAAATTTTTGCTCAGAAAAATTACCACCGATGCTGGCCTGTTTCACATCCACATCGATGGTTTGTTTCGTGAATTTATTGTCATAGATGAGGCGCATGTTGCGCATCTCAGCGTTTTCAAGTGCCAATTGAAGCGACTGATCCTGGGTTGAAGGCGCGGGAGCGGTCTTTTTCGATTGTTTGACAATTTCTGCATTCGATGTTCCCTGGGCATTTACAGCCAGGCGCAGCATACCGTCGCGGATTTGTATGGTATGTACCTTGATCTGACTGCCAAACAGACTCAACAGATCAAAGCGGAAAGAAAGTGCTTCGGCTTTAAGCAAATCACCGCCTAGTGCATCTTTCAATTTCACGCCATAACAATCGACCGAGGCGCTGGGAAAACCCGATAGCAATGAAAGGCGGGTATCGTCGATTTTAAGTTCTGTTTTCAGGTTTTTATTGACCTCAGAAATCAGTTGATTTGATATTTGGCGGTCAAAAAAGGCGGCCAAAACCACCAGCGAAAAAACAGGCAGCAAAATCATTACAGCCAACCCGATGAGGATTTGGCGTAGGCGTCGCCAGGGTTTGCGCGGGCGAAAAGGGGGCGGTGTTGGTACGCCTGGGGGCGGCGCAGAAAAATCGGGGTTGCGGGGGGAATCGGTAGGGAGCATGGTGCAGGAGAATGGAACAATTTACCGGTAAAATTAGGGAGAAAAAATCGTGTTTTACATCATGAAAAATACCTGGGCACACATTTTTGGTTTTCTTTGCTCTTAAAATATCCTTTAGACATGAACAAACTGCCCCCTTACGTACTTTGGCTGCTCGCCGGGATGCTGATTTTTGGAGTTGCTTATTTTTTTTCCGACATTGTTATTGAAATCCTGCTTGCCTGGGTATTTTCCATGTTGGGCCGGCCACTTATGATTTTTTACATGCGTCGGCTC
>JAGWYI010000056.1 GCA_018969455.1 Bacteroidota bacterium
TCCACAATACTTGCTACCCACCAGTCACGTACAGGCCGTGGCGTCGCAGCATAGGTAAAAGCGGTACTCGCCATCAAAAAAGCAAGAAACAAGGCTGTCGCCCGTAGAGGTTTTACCCAGGTATTGCTTTGATTTTCAATTGGAGTCGGCGTTTCAATTGGCGAAATAACCGGCGTGTCTATCGACTTTTTGATTTCTTCTATTTTGGTGGAATTGTAAACAGGGGAAGAAGTCGGGTCGTGGTCTTCATACAGGGCGCGCTCTCCAGGGGCCAGTGCCACGCGCGCTTCGGCCTTTTTTTCCGGGGTTTCTTTGATTTCGTTTGTGTTTTCATCTTCGGTTACAATCGTCACCGTTTCCATCAAAGACACATCGCGGGGCACATATTCTTTGGTATTGGGGTCAAATTCGAGCAGGGAAACCTTGACCAGCAGTTGGTACTCACCCGCCACTTTGGGGCGCACCTGAAAGAGCCATTGCGTATACCCGATGGCCCGGATGTTTTGTTTCGCGTTATTTAAAGGTTTGATTTCGAACACATTGCCATCCAGATCCACCAATTCTGCGCTCATATAATCCGATACTTCCACCCGTTTTTTGGTTTTGGTATCCTTGGTGAGGATGAGGTCTTCATATACAGCGTCCTCATCCAGCGCTACCCTTACCCGGCAGATGCTGGGTTTTTGAATGGGCATTTTGCCGGGAATCTGGTACAGGATGATGCCCTCTTTGGCATTGGAGGGCGTTTTTTTATTTTCGGTGGGCAAATCAAAATCGCTTTCTTGCAATTCCGCGAGCAAATCCAGGGTATCGCGGCGCACAGCGGCAATCCGCAATTCGTATTCCTGGTAATCAATGACACCATCGCGTTTGTCTTTGTTGGCTGCATTGAGCCGCCCAAGCAGCAAAAGCAACTGCTTGTGCTTGTTGACGCCTTCAGGGAGCAGGTCGCGCAGGGCCTTGAGTGCATCGGGCAGAGACTGCACGAGGAGATCTTCTAAGTCGCGGCGTAATTCCGGGAGGGGCTTGGTGTTTGCTGGCATTGTTTTGATATCTGGTTGTGGCACAAATATAATTAATATTTACGTTAGCTCAGGTACTGATTAATCAGGTAAATATTGGCGCAAAAAGTCTTCAGGGCTTTTTGTTTTCCCGGATTTTCTTGCGCAAGGGGGCCCGGATGCCCTGCATTTGTCGGGCATTTCGGTCGGCCAAAGCGCGGATTTATGCGTCAAATAATACACAAATTGATTTTTATGGGTTTTCAATATTTTGTGGCATAAGAGAGCCGGGATTTGTTTTGGGCCGGGGATGTGCCAGAACGCTTTGATAATATTTTTTTGACCGCCAACGGCTTGCGCTTGATCGAGGTAGGGATTTCTGCCTTGAAACAACAGGTAAGGGAGCGCTTGTTTGGCCGTTTTGTGGATCAGGAATGGAAAGAACTGGAGGTTTTCAGGGCGTTTTTTTGTCGCGATAGATTTTTTTTCTTGCTTTTATCGGGTTTTATCGGGCATAGCCCGATTGATGGTGTTGCACGAGGCAATAGCCTCGCGCTAACGCGCTTGATGGGGCTGGTTTTCTGCCAGTGATTGGGTTGTAAATAGCATCAATTCCTTAATTTTGCCCAAAATGAAGTCCATGAAAAAGTGGTACCCTCGCACATTGTCTTCCGGCGCCAACAACACGGTTATCGCACTTTCTGAAACTGAGGTTGCCAAGTTATTTGCCGGTGATACCCGCTCGGATATCGGATCCGAAGCCGAAAAAATGAAGTTTGCCAATGCTGTGAACGGTTTGATTGTCCATTTTATCCGGCTGGATGAATTGAATGCAGAAACAGAAATGCTTGTTATGGAAAGGTTGTTCCCGATGGACTTTCGCGCTTACGAATTTGAAAAAAGGGAATTGTGGCTGGATGTATTTGAGGATGAACTACTTGCCTTGCATCGGGCTGGGTTTGTGCACCGGGACTTGCGCCGCCCTTCTAATATGCCGGGAGAACGCTTTGATAATATTTTTTTGACCGCCAAGGGCTTGCGCTTGATTGATGTGGGGATTTCTGCCTTGAAACAACAGGTCGGGGAGCGTTTGTTTGGCCGTTTTGTGGATCAGGAATTGAAAGAACTGGAGGTTTTCAGGGCGTTTTTTTTGTCGCGATAGATTTTTTTTCTTGCTTTTATCGGGTTTTATCGGGCATAGCCCGATTGATTGTTTTGCACGAGGCAATAGCCTCGCGCTAACGCGCGTTGACGTTTTTGATCTTGTGTGTGCGTTGTAGGGCGCATTTATTCGTCGCACAAGGACCACATTCGCGTCACCATTTTCGTGCGTAGTTCGCCGACCGGTGTGGTAAGCAGTTGAACTGCAAGATCGAGGTATTCCTTTGTAATGGCCTGATACCGCTCGGATTGAACAAAGGCCAGCAACCAATCAGAAAAATCAGGAAATTCCGTCCCTTTAGCGGCGGTCGGGAATACATCCAGGGCCTGCGCTTTGTGCCATTCGGCGTTTGGGATTACATCAAAAGGATGCCATGGCAAGCCCAGGTATTGATCAATCAGGTAAGTATTGGCGCAAAAAGTCTTCAGGGCTTTTTGTTCTGCTTCTTTTCGTTTGTTGTTTTTAAACAAGGTCAGGGACCAATAGAACAAAAAGAGTGGAAAGCCCGAGTCGTTTGGGAAATTTTTATCGAACCATCGATAATAAACCTGTGCGCCCTTGAAGTCCCTGATTTTTACATACAGTTCGGGCGGCAGGTAGCGCATTCCACGGCTGTCGTCGTAGGCGCCAAATCGCCTTTTTTCATCGGCGAGCGCTTTGCGGATGGCGGTTATTTTGGCTTGAGTGCGTTGAATTTGTAGAGGTGTCATGCGCTTCTATTTGATTAAAATGCCCAAATCAAGATTCTGCCTGATTATTAAAGATCCTTTACGCCGCCATATTTCGTGCACAAGGATCTTTATAAATCATTATAAATCACCGAATTTCATCCTGATTTATCCATAAAATCCGGCGAATCCTGGTATAAAATGCCCCCTGGCGCCCAACCGATTTTGCGTCGCCAACCGGTCGGGAAAAGTGTGGGAAAAGCGTTTATAGCGAAGGGAATGGTGCTACAAGACCTGTTCGACAACTGTTGGGCCAGGCAATCCAGGGGGATTGTATACTTTACATCGCCAGATTTTGTGGATAAATCATCCTGATTTATCCACAAAATCCGGCGAATCCTGGTATATATCAAGAGATGGCGGCATAATAGAAGCGCCGCCATTTCTTGTGTATTTCTAGGCGGAGCAAGCCTCGCAATCGGGGTTGTCGATGCTGCAAATCTTGCCTTGCACCGCTTCTACATCCAGCGGCGCCATCGTGACTGGTGCATTGGATGGAGTATTTTGTTGTGCAGGAATGGGTTCTGTGATTGGAGCAGAGGTTCGCACGGTTGCTTCATTCACCACGGCGTTGGATGCAAATTTATTCTGGTGTTTTGCGCTGAGGGTGAATTTGATCGGGTCGGTTGCTGCTTTAGATCGCAGGTAGTACATACCTGTTTTGAGGCCTTTGTGCCATGCATAGAAGTGCATAGAGGATAGTTTGGCAAAGGTAGGCGCTTCCATGAAGAGGTTAAGCGACTGACTTTGGCAAATAAACGCCCCGCGGTCGGCCGACATATCGATGATGACCTTTTGGCTGATTTCGTAGGCGGTTTTATACAAGGCGCGTACTTCGGCTGGAATTTCCTCAATGTTCTGGATCGATCCGTTGGCGGCCATGATGGCTTCGCGCATTTCTTCGTTCCACAAGCCCAGGCGTACCAGGTCGCGCATGAGGTGTTTGTTCACCACAATGTGTTCGCCAGCCAGGGTACGGCGGGTGTAGAGGTTGGAGGTATAGGGCTCGAAGCACTCGTTGTTGCCCAGAATTTGGCTGGTAGATGCGGTTGGCATGGGCGCAACCATCAAAGAGTTGCGAACGCCGGTTTTTACTACCCGTTTGCGCAGCGATTCCCAATCCCAGCGGTTGGAAGGTTTAACGCCCCACAGATCGAACTGGAATTCGCCTTTGCTCATGGGTGAGCCCTGGAATGACTCATAGGGGCCGAATTTTTCGGCCTGGTTACAGCTTTCGGTAACGGCGGCAAAGTAAATGGTTTCAAATATATCGCGGTTCAGTTGGCGTGCTTCCGGGCTATCAAAGGCGTAACGCATCAAAATGAACACATCTGCCAGGCCTTGCACACCCAAACCGATGGGGCGGTGGCGCATGTTGGAGTTGCGTGCTTCCGGAATCGGGTAGTAGTTGATGTCGATCACTTTATTCAGGTTGCGGGTTGCAACCCGGGTAATTTCAAATAAATGCTGGAAATTAAACTGACCGTTTTCCACAAATTTGGGCAGTGCCAAGGATGCCAGGTTACACACGGCCACTTCATCGGGAGCGGTGTACTCCATGATTTCGGTGCACAGGTTGCTGGAGCGAATGGTACCCAGGTTTTTCTGGTTGCTTTTTTTGTTAGCGGCGTCTTTATACAAGATATAAGGCGTACCTGTTTCAATTTGGCTTTCCAGGATCGCATTCCAGATTTCGCGGGCTTTCACCACTTTGCGCTGGCGGCCTTCCTGTTCGTATTTGTGGTAGAGGGCTTCAAATTCGCCGCCGTACACATCAAACAAGCCGGGGGCTTCATTGGGATCGAAAAGTGACCAATCGGCATCGTCTTTTACGCGTTCCATAAACAGGTCGGAGATCCACATGGCGTAAAACAGGTCGCGGGCGCGCATCTCTTCCTTGCCGTGGTTCTTTTTCAGTTCCAGGAATTCAAAAATATCGGCGTGCCAGGGCTCGAGGTACACGGCGAAAGCGCCTTTGCGTTTGCCACCGCCTTGATCCACATAACGGGCGGCGTCGTTGAACACGCGCAACATCGGGATGATGCCATTCGAGGTACCGCCAGTGCCTTTGATGTAGGAGCCGGTTGCACGGATATTGTGAATGCTCAAACCGATTCCGCCTGCGCTTTGAGAAATCAAGGCGCAACGGGAAAGGGTTTCAAAAATGCCTTTAATGCTGTCTTCCGTCATAGAGAGCAGGAAGCAGGACGAAAGTTGTGGTTTAGGCGTGGAGGCATTGAAAAGAGTAGGAGTAGCATGGATGAACCAGCGTTCCGACATCAAATTGTAGGTTTCGATGGCGGCATCAATGTCCGCTCCATGAATGCCCACCGCGACACGCATAAAGAGGTGTTGCGGGCGCTCCACCACGCGGCCGTTCATGCGCATGAGGTAGGAACGCTCGAGGGTTTTGAATCCGAAATAGTCGAACTCGAAGTCACGGTCGAAAATGATGGCACTGTCGAGGCGTTCCTTGTTATTTTGAACGATTTTATGGATTTCTTCGCTGATCAGGCCTGCGCGTTCACCGGTTTTGGGGTCGATGTATAGATACAGGTCGTGGATGACTTTGTGGAAAGATTTTTCGGTTTCCTTGTGGAGGTTGCTAACAGCGATACGGGCAGCCAGTAAGGCATAATCTGGATGTACCGTAGCCATAGTTGCAGCGGTTTCGGCTGCCAGGTTATCGAGTTCGATGGTGCTTACTCCGTCATATAGCCCCATAATCACCTTTTTAGACACTTCTATGATGTTTACATAGTTGGTATCCAGGCCATAAGACATTTTACGGATTCGGGCCGTGATTTTATCGAAAGAAACTTCCTCCTTCCGACCAGAGCGTTTGATTACTTGCATCATGATGAAATTGTTTTTTATTCGGTTTATGTTATGTTTACTCCATGCGCACACAGTTGGCAAAGCGTCGGATGTAAGACCTGCTTCGCGCGGGGGCGAAACAGATAGGGACAGTTATTGCCGTCAACAGGTTAGGCCTGTACGGCAAGCGTGAAAATCCGGTATGTAAACTGTGATAATATGGAGGGAATTTCGACTTCTCTTTCCTATTACTTTAGCAACACGAAAGTAAGGGTTTTTACACGGTGTGAAAATTATTTTATCCACACAATGTTAGTAACCTCCGTAATCAATTGATTTTCAGTTGTTAAAAATGCGGGCAAATGTGATCAAAATTGTTGGTAACTCATGCCCGCATTTTTTATCCAGTATATTTCCCAGTAAAAAAGCAGTTAAACCGGGTGTAAAGTGCTTGTTGGTACTAGAAATCGGCGTCGGTCGTAAAGTTCTGTTCTTCGCGTTTGGTCATCACGCCGGCCTTTTGGTAGTCGCCCACGCGTTTTTCGAAGAAGTTGGTTTTGCCTTGGATGGAAATCATGTCCATCCATGGGAAAGGGTTGGCGGTGTGGTATACTTTTTCGCAGCCTAGGGAGCTCAGGAGCCGGTCGGCCACAAACTCGATGTATTGGCTCATCAAATCGGCGTTCATGCCGATGAGGGAAACCGGCAGCGCATCGGTTACAAATTCTTTTTCAAACGACACGGCTTCGGTGATGATGGCCTGTATTTCTGTGGGATCGAGTTTGTTTTCGAGCATAGAGTACAGGAGGCAGGCAAAATCGCAGTGCATGCCTTCATCGCGGCTGATCAATTCGTTGGAGAAGGTTAGGCCCGGCATGAGTCCGCGTTTTTTCAACCAGAAAATGGCGCAGAAGGAGCCGGAGAAGAAAATGCCTTCCACGGCAGCAAAAGCGATGAGGCGGTGGGCAAAGGTTGGTGCATTTTCGATCCAGCGCAGGGCCCAATTGCCTTTTTTCGATACACAGTCGAGGTTTCGCAAGGCATTGAACAGGAAATCCTTTTCCTTGGCGTCTTTTATATAGGTGTCGATCAGCAGAGAATACATCTCCGAGTGAATGTTCTCAATGGCAACCTGAAAACCGTAAAAACAGCGGGCTTCCGGAATCTGAACTTCCCGCATGAAATTGAGCACAAGGTTTTCATTGACGATGCCGTCGGAGGCAGCAAAAAACGCCAGAACATGCTTGACGAAATGCCGTTCGTTGTCATTGAGCTTGTTCTCCCAGTCGTTCATGTCCAACGAAAGGTCAACTTCTTCAACCGTCCAGAAGGAAGCAACTGATTTTTTATACCAATCCCAAATGGTGGCATATTTAATGGGAAACAAAACAAAACGATCCGGATTCTCGGCCAAAATACGTTCTGGAGCAACAGAGGATGGTGGCATTTGTTCGACTATTATTTTGTGTTGATTATGGTGTGTGTAAATCGTTTTTGGTTTCAATACAGGCGACAAAGCCGCTTTCCTTTTTGTGGCTACACAAAAAGAAAGAAGGCAAGCGGTATCGGAATAAAAGAAATGGAAGATCCTAATGCTGGGATCGCAGATTGTCCTGCTGTCGGAGAGACAAAATTAAGGGATTTTGCGCCGTTGCAAGCAGAAGTTTTCCACAAAATGTGTATAAAAAACATAAGTCGTTGATAATCAGTTACGCCTATTTATCCACATTGTGTAGGCGCTTGTTGATAACTTAGGGCGGTGTTTTTTATAGATGAGTTTATATGCTTGTAATATGTTATATGAAAATGCTTAATTGCTTCTATATGAAATCCCCGCGCGCATACACGCGCGGGGATCTTTGGCGTTGCTTCATCCCAGGTCGCTTCCGGGGGCTGTGGAAAAATCAGTGGATATTTTCTGATTCGGCGATTGCCTTCAGGATGTTTTTTAATAAGTCATAAAACTTGCGCACTGCCGGGATGTGTACCCTTTCATCGGGCGAATGGGCGCCTGTGATGGTTGGGCCAAAAGATATCATCTCCATGGCAGGATATTTGTTCCCTAAAATACCGCATTCCAACCCGGCGTGCACCGCTTCGATGTGGGGGTCCTGCCCGGCCTGGGTACGATACACTTTACTGCAAATTTGCAGCAATTGTGCGTCGGGTTTGGGTTGCCAGCCCGGGTAGCCATCGGTTTGTTGTACTTTGGCGCCCGCGAGTTTGAAACAGGCGGCGATGCCTGCGGCGAGCGCGTGTTTGGCGCTTTCTACCGAACTACGCTGGCTGGTTCCGATGCGCAATCGGCCGTTTTCGATGGTCACAGTAGCCAAATTGGTCGATGTTTCCACCAATCCCGGAATGGCCATGCTCATTTGCTGCACGCCGCTGGGCAGGGCCAACAACACTTGAGCAACACGGCGGGCCAGGCGGGCCGACCAAACAGCCTCGGGCAGGGGCGCAGGTACGAGTTCCAGTTTGATGTCGGTTTCACTGAGGCTGAATTCTGTCTGAAACTGGGCTTGGCATTCCTGTACAATTTCTTTCAAACGGCTTTCGGCATTTTCCGGGATCACCAAACCCATTTCGGCTTCCCTTGGGATGGCGTTGCGTTTACTTCCCCCGCTCCAATCGAATACCTGCGGTTTCAAGACTTGCAGGGTGTGCCAGGTGCGCGCCAGCAAACGGATGGCATTGGCCCGGCCCCGGTGAATGTCTGTTCCCGAGTGCCCGCCTTTGAGTCCGCCCAGCTGCAAACGCCAGGCTTGATGTGCGCCTGTTGCCAGCGCTTGTGTTTCAAGTTCGAACATACCTACCGTATCCACACCACCGGCGCAGCCGATGCAAAAAACGCCATCGTCTTCGGTATCCAGGTTGAGCAGATATTTTCCATGCAAACGTTTGTCTGACAATTGGTTGGCTCCGGTGAGTCCGGTTTCCTCATCTACTGTAATGAGAATTTCCAGCGGACCGTGAACGGCGGTTTTGTCGCTTAAAATGGCCAAGGCCGCCGCCACGCCGATGCCGTTGTCGGCGCCCAGGGTGGTTCCGTTGGCGGTGATCCAGTCGCCGGTGCGCCGAAGCTGGATGGGATCTTTGTCGAAATCGTGCTGGACATCCCGATTTTTTTCGCACACCATGTCGCTGTGGCCCTGAAGCACCACGATGGGCGCCTTGCTGTACCCGCGGGTGGCCGGCACTTTGGCGATGAGGTTGCCCACCTTGTCTTTGGTGTATTTCAAGTTGAGCGATTGAAACAGGGCCTCCAGATGGGCTGTCACCTGGGCTTCTTTTTTGGATGCGCGCGGGATTTGACTCAATTCAAAAAAACGTTGCCACAAGAGGGCAGGCTGCAGGCCGTGAATGGCCTCATCGGAAGATGGCGTCATACGCATGATGGGTAATTTATTCCGAAAGTTGGTCGGAAATGGTGTTTAAATAGGGAGAAATTTGCTGCAGCGGCCACCCAGCCAGGCAAAGGCCAAGCATCCGGAACAGGCGGCGAATGTCATCCATTCGGGGTTGTAAAATGCCAAAAACTGTACAATTCCGTAAAAAAGTACACAAAAACCGGTGATCACAGGCGGTGGAAAATTAACCTTTGCGGTTAGAATCTGGGTGAGCGCGCCGCCGAAAAAGGAACCCGCAAGCAAGCCCGCCAAAATGGTATACCAATTGTTTGTGCTGAGGGTTCGTACCCATTCGAGGTAAGCCAGGGAGCCATCCCAATAGGTCACCCCAACAGGCGGTTGAAACGGGGCATAGGCCAGGTTGATGCGGTAAACAGTGACACCCAATACGGCGCCGACAGCAACCGCCACGGTCGCCCGGGCCACGGCTGGAAGCGATTTATAAGCAGATTGTATGGCCATGATTCAAATTTGCGGACAAGATAGGGCAGGAAAACAGTAAAATGGTAGGAAGGTTTGTAATGCAAGTGTAAGAAACGCCGCTTACAAACTCCAACGCAACCCGCCGTGTGCCCGGTCGGGCAGAATCTCCTGCCAAACCAACACCGCGGTTACCCCACTCGCCAGCAGGAACCAGGCGGCAATGGCTGTTGCTCCCCAGGGCGCCAAAGCCGATATTCCAAACCAGTCGCCACTGCTCCAGATCCAGTACAAACCCAGTCCGTTTTTGAGCAATTCCCAACCCAGAGCCACCGGATTGCGGTCCATCAACTCGGTAAAACTGTAAATGCTGAGGAAAATAAAAGCGCCATAGGCCAGCAAACCCGCGGGCGAAATGCGGGCAATGTTGCCAAAAAAGTAAAACAGGAGCAGGATGACAAAGGAAAATTGTAAAATGGACCAAAAGCGCAATTTGGCGCTGCTTTCGGGCGCATAACGCGCAAAATCGTAGGGGTTTTCGATTTTTTTAACCGGATAACGTTCGGCTACATCCGCCGGGCGCCAGCCGGTAGGCATCCACCAGATGCGGAGCTTGTCGTACCAGTTCTGCGTACGCCAGGCATCTTTGACCAGCAACCACAGGTGTTGAAAATTGATTTTGATGGGGTTCCAGGTACTTACCGGGCGGGTTATGCCGTACACGGGCGGCACATCGGGCAGCTCTTCCTGAAAAGTGCCGAACAATTTGTCCCAAAAGATGAAAATCTGGCTGTGGTTTTTATCCATGTATTCCGGGTTAATGGCATGGTGTACCCGGTGATGCGATGGAGTGACCAGAATGTGTTCCAAAAAGCCCATTTTCCCGATATGCCGGGTGTGATACCAAAATTGGGCAAATAGGTGCAAGGGCGCCACCAGAGCAATCACCGGCGCGGGCACACCCAAAAGCGCGGCAGGCAGGAGGAAAATGGTAAACAGGCTGACAAAAGCGGAAATCGGCTGCCGGAGTGCACACGCCAGGTTGAATTCTTCACTGCTGTGGTGGATGGCGTGTTTGTTCCAGAAAAAATTGATTTCATGGCTCAGGCGGTGTACCCAATAACCAGAGAGATCGAGTGCCATAAAAGCAATGAAATATACCCAAAAATTGCTTTGAATTTGCACCAGGGCCCAGTGCTGCACCATCCAGCCATAAGATAAAAGAGTGACGCTCAATTTCAACACGTCTTTTACCACATTGGTAACTCCCGAACTCAGGCTGGAGAGCATATCCATGGTTCGAAAGGTGTCGTTCCCGCGCAGGCGCCCATACAGGCGCTCGAGCAGCACCAAACTGAGAAAAATGGGCATGGCAATGAGCAAGATTTTACCGTATTGTTCCATATCGCATCGTGTTCGTCAAATTATACTTTACGCCGCCAGATTTTGTGCATAACGATCTTTATAAATCATTATAAACCACCGAAATCCATCCTGATTTGTCCACAAAATCCGGCGAATCCTGGTATAAATCGGCTATTTCGGCCGCCCAAAATTATCATTTCCTGCACAAATCGCAAAAATTCGCTATTTTTTACCGTCTAATATTGAAAAATCAGAAAAACACACAATTTTTCCAATTTAACCAACCTGCGCTTCCGATCTTGCGTCTTTGCTGCAAAGTAAGTTTTTTTAACGACACCAATTTGCTACCCGATGCGCCATTGTAATCTTCTCTTTTACCGTTTAACCATTTTTTTGACCCTCTTTTCTTTTTATCATACACATTTAGGCGCCCAATCATCGGCGCGATACACCATCAGCGGCTACATCAGTGATGCCCAAAGCGGGGAGCGGCTGATTGGCGCCACGGTGCTTGATAAACGCAGTGGCAAGGGTGTGGTGACCAATACTTACGGTTTTTACAGCCTTACCTTGCCTTCCGACTCCGTCTTGCTGTTGGTGAGTTACATTGGATACCAGGCAAAAGGTCTTGCCTTTGCCTTGAAGTCGAATACCGAAATCAACCAGGCCCTCGAATCGGCGGCCATACTCAAGGAGGTTGAAGTGACCGCCGAGCGCTACGAACGCATTGAAAATCAGGCACAAATGAGCCGGATCGAGGTGCCCATACAGCAAATCAAAAATGTGCCGGCCTTGTTGGGCGAAACCGATGTACTCAAGGTGCTGCAACTTTTGCCGGGCGTTTCGGGCGGCGGCGAGGGGCAATCGGGCATTTACGTGCGCGGGGGCGGGCCCGACCAAAACCTGATTCTGCTCGACGGGGTACCGGTGTACAACGCCAGTCACCTGTTTGGCTTTTTTTCGGTATTCAATGCCGATGCCATCAAGGATGTTACCCTTACAAAAGGCGGTTTTCCTGCGCGGTACGGCGGCCGTTTGTCTTCTGTGATCGAAATTGCGATGAAGGAGGGCAATGAAAACAGTTTTCACGGCGAAGGATCCATTGGCATTGTGGCCTCCAAACTCACACTCGAAGGGCCGATTAAAAAGGGAAAATCGTCCTTTCTCATTTCTGCACGACGTACTTACATCGACTTGTTGGCCCGACCGCTCATCAAAGCGGCATTCAAGTCGGATGGTTCGGAAGGAGTAGCAGGGTACTATTTTTATGATTTAAATGCAAAGGTCAATTATCGTTTATCGAATAAAGACCGGCTCTATTTGAGCTTTTACACCGGGAAAGACAAGTTTTACCTTGATATTGCCGAAACCGACAAATCTTCCACCAGCGATTACCGGTTTCAGTTGAACACCGGTTTGGGGTGGGGCAACCTAACCGGGGCTGCCCGCTGGAACCATGTATTAACTCCCAAGATGTTTGTAAATACGACTTTAACCTACAGTCGATACAATTTTGATACCAATACCGGGGCCATTGAAAGAGAAACCTACTACAATGGCGCTTTGCCGTATGAAAATATTTACGATTTGAAATATGGCTCAGGGATAAACGATGTGGCGCTCAAACTGGATTTTGATTATGCCCCGAATCCGGCGCATTTGATCAAATTTGGAAGCAATGCAATTTCCCATCAATTTGATCCGGGCAAATTCACCACCCGTATAAAAGACAGCGACAGCAAAACCGACCAGCGCAACGTAATTGGTCAGAAAGCAGTAGATGCGGTAGAAATGGCTGCCTATGTGGAAGACGACTGGAAAATCAGCG
>JAGWYI010000708.1 GCA_018969455.1 Bacteroidota bacterium
CGATAAAGCACTGGCGCTTTTGCAATGGAAACCTACGCTTAATTTTGAACAAACTGCTTCATTTACAGCCCAGTGGTACAATAACTACTACAACTCCAGCAATTTTGATGCGAAAGCGTTTACACAAGCGCAAATTGATTCCTACGTGGCGATTGCCTCCAATCTAAAGCATTCATGGACAATATAAAACTCATTGACGGTCTTCAATTAAGCCCGCTACGGGTGATTCCGGGTGAGTTGGGTGATGTTTACCATGGACTTAAAGCAACCGATGTTTCATTCCAGGGATTCGGAGAGGCTTATTTCTCAACAGTCCACTGCAAAGCCGTAAAAGGATGGAAAATGCATACCCGAATGGTACTGAATTTGATCGTGCCGGTCGGAGCCATCCGATTTGTATGTTTTGACAATCGGGAAGACAGCCCTACAAGAAATAAACTTTCCGATATTACCCTTTCGGTTCAAAATTACCAGCGTCTCACCGTGCCGCCATTAATCTGGATGGCCTTTCAAGGTGTTGGGTCAGAATTGAATATGTTGTTAAATGTAGCCAGTTTGCCGCATGATCCGGGTGAAAGCATAAGTTTGCCTCTGAATTCCCCGGAAATTCCGTTTTCAAAATGGTAAAAAATATTGTATTGACAGGCGGTTTTGGATACGTTGGGGGAAGAATTGCACGCTTTTTACTTGATTCAGGTAACAATGTAACCTTAACAAGCCGGAAAAAATACGATTCGACCTTACTTCCCGGCGCCAAGCGTCTGATCATTGATGCTGTAAATGATGACCTGGAATTTTATTTAAGGGACATAGATGCGGTAATCCATTTGGCTGCAATGAATGAAATCGATTGTGTGCTAAAACCGCATGAAGCTATTGAAGTAAATATTTCTCAAACCCTGCGTTGGCTGGAAGCCTCGGAAAAAGCTGGTGTTAAACAGTTTATATATTTTTCTACATTCCATGTGTATGGATTGGGCTCCGGAAACATTGATGAGAAAGTATTGCCCCGCCCCAATCATCCTTACAGTATAACCCACCGGGCTGCTGAAGACTATGTATTGGCCAGCCGCATGAAAAACAAGTTGAATGGAATTGTCCTCAGGCTTTCCAATGCTTTTGGAGCGCCGGAACTTCCAGATGTTAACAGATGGACTTTGCTGGTCAATGACTTGTGCCGTGAGGTTGTCCAGACCCAAACATTAAGTCTTCAATCCGATGGAACCCAGGAGCGAGATTTTATCACCCTGACGGATGTTTGTCGGGCTGTCGGACATTTATTGAATCTGAATATTTCAGACACACTAGATGGTGTTTTTAATTTATGTGGCGCAGAAACCATGCAGGTATATGCAATGGCAGAAAAAATTGCAGGCCGGTATTACCTGCTTTATGGAAAAAAGCCGCTTATCAACCGCCCGGCTCCTGGTGTGGCATGGAAACAATCTTTGTTTTGCTCTAATGAAAAATTAAAAAACACGGGCTTTGCCTTCAAAAACGATTTGAATGCGGAGCTTGACAATATGCTTGAATTCTGTACACGTCACTTTGGAAAAATCCATGATTGACCTACTGGTAGTTTCACATGCAACTTTTAAAGGTGTCAACCGCTATGTTTTTGATTTGTTGCGCAAACAACACAATTTGAAAGTTGAGATCATTGCCCCCAAACAATTAAAGGTTGCTGGGAAATGGACCCTTGCCGATCCGCCAGAGGATGCAGCACAAACCATGCATTATCTGGAATTAAAAGGTAATAATCCCAGAACCCATGATTTCGACGGGCTTTTTGATTTGTTGGAATCGCGGAAGCCCAAAGGAATATATCTCGACAATGACCCGGTAAGCATGCAGGCGCTGCGCCTCGGCAAATGGGCTCGAAAAAATGGCTCCAGGTTAATTTGTTTGTCCTGCGAAAACCTTTCTTTTTATCCTCTTGCAAGTTACAAAAGACTGGGAGGTATAAAAGGGTTTGTGAACGGATGCATTAAGACAGGCCTCATGTATATGACCAAGCCT
>JAGWYI010000057.1 GCA_018969455.1 Bacteroidota bacterium
AACTGAAACTTGATTCACCGTACCGCAGTTGTCGGAACCGCTTTGGAATACATCCGCCGTGGTGATAGAGGCAGTGCCCGCTGCGTTCAGGTTGACGCTGGCGTTTTTACACGTTACGCTTGGTGGTGTAACATCGGAAACCATAACCGAAGCATTACAAGTAGATGTACGTCCGTGCAAGTCAGTAACCGTCAGGATTGCCGGATTGGAGCCGATATTGGCACAATTGTAAGAAACGCTTGCGTTTCCGCCAACGGTAAAGCCGAGGCCGCAACCGGTACTCGTATTATTAAGAGAACTCGCATTCACGCTTACCGTACCGCTGCCGTTCAGGTTAACCGAAACGTTTTTGCAGGAAGCAACAGGCGCGGGTACGGTACTTTGGTATTCGTAGGCGCCCCGATCAATTTGAGCGCCGCCAGGTACTGCTTCAAATTTACGCGCATTGAAATCCGGGTCATTCGCGGTCGTGTTGGCCCCATCGTTACCCGCATCAATGGCCGGCGAACAACTTTGCAGGTGCAAATCGCTTGAACTGACAAAAAGCGGGTCCTGGCTTGAGTTCGTAGCGCCTGCGTAACCGCCTTGTACAATACAGTAGGTAACAGTCGGAACCGTGCCGTTAAAATTCGCAATTTGAGTCGTATTACCCCAAACAATCGTGTTGGTGATTACGGGAGTCGAACCGAAATTCCCGATTGCGCCGCCTGACCCCGTGTTGCCGGAAAGCGAACAGTTTACCTCTTGTACGGCACTGCTTTCGTTAAAAATACCGCTTCCTAAACCGCAACTGTTACCTGTAAATGTAGAATTATAAACAATCACATTGGCTTGCAGGGCAAACAAACCGCCTCCGCGGCTGGTTGCAGCATTGTTCAATAAACGGCAATTGGTTACTACCGGTGTACCGGATTCACAAAACAGGCCGCCCCCTAAAACAGCATTGTTTGTACTAAAAGTACAATTTGAAATGCTGTTTCCGTTAGAAAGCCAGCATAAAAGACCGCCGCCCCGCTGATAAAGGGTATTAGAAGGATGATCCGCATTACCGTTCTGAAGGGTAAAACCATCAAAAATGCAAGCAGCGCTTACGCTCTGAATAAAGGCGCAGTGATACGCATTATCGGTATTTACGCCTGTCGTGCCAAGGTCTCCGTTGAGGATACTAGCCGCTAAGGGCGTAGGTCTGTCTGCCAAGGAACCTTCGTTGCCTGCAAAACCGCCGTAAATTTCAAGGTCTTTGTTGATATAAAAGGTTTTCGTGCGCGGATCGGCCGGAGCGGCATTGCCGTTTATGTCCTTGCTTGGAAAATAAGTACCTGCCGCAACCCAAATTTCATCTCCGGCAACGGAGGCATCAATGGCGCTTTGCAAAGAGGTGTAGGCATCTGTCCAGGAAGTACCGTTGTTGGCGCCCGAGGCGTTGGCTTTTACATACTTAACAGCCGGTAACGCCGGGATGCTGTATCCGCGGGCAATAAAAATATTGCGCACTTGAGTTAACTCCGAAAAAGTATATCCCAAAGAGATCGCAGCCTGAAACACTGCATTGGCCGCATCGTTTTGGTTGGCTGAGCTATTCGTCATGCTGATACCGCTCCAAAATGCCTTGTCTGATTTGTTTCTGCCTACAGCATCCCAAACTTGCATCATGGCAGTAGCCCAAATTTGGCCATCTGTATGAACCTGATTGACTAATCCGCCCGGGTAAACGGCGCTGTAATTGGTTACGCGCCCGTTCCAAAACGGATTGTGGCCGTCCCAGTTAAATGTCCAGTTATACGGCGCCTGTCCGGAAGTCCAGTTGCCTGTGGCACGGCTGTACGATGCAGCCCAGTAATCGCCGCAGCCTTCGCTCAAACCGTTCACCTGCGATAAACTGCCAGACGTAAACCAGTCGTGCAAGCCGTGGCCCAGTTCGTGCCAGATTACGTCGGCATCTTCCGCATCATCCACACCACCTTCGCCGAAAGCGAGTTGGCCGGAACCGCCGAGGTAATGCGAATTATCGTCGCCATTAAGACCACTTGGGTCGAAACGAACGCCGCCGGTGTACTGAAAAGGCGTTACCGCCAATCCCAGCGTAACGTTCAAATACCGCATAGAAAGATCAATGTGGTAATAGCAATTTACCGCTTCAAACGCATCATCGGACCGGTCAAAATTCCAGTTGGAAGTCGGCTGAGAAAACAGACCTTTGTTGGGCGCTTCGCTATCTACAATAACTGCCCAGGGACCTTCCAGTTTATAGTTGGTTCCGTCAAACGTTATATCCTGTAATGTAACGGATTGCAACTGGCTGCTCAATTGTGTCGTATTGGCATCTCCCCCGTCCACATATCCGGTATTTCCATAAGTTGCGGTTGCGGAAGAAAGCGGATCGGGCCTGAAAACATTGCCGGTGCCGCCAATCATCATAGGCGGCGCTGCTTTTTCCGGAGCGCCGGGACCGTGATCGTGGCGGTAGCAGGCAATGTCCTCAATTTTCAAAAAAGAACCTGTTAAAGCGTCCACATAAGCCTCCCAGTCGCCTTGGGGTGTCTCGGTAGTTAGATTGACGCGGTAATAAAGACCCGCTCTTTGTTCATGTTTGAAGATTATAAGGTCGGTACGCTCTTGAATAACTTTACCCTGAACCTTCAGGTAATCAAATACCAACTGACGTGCCTCCGCATTGCTTAACTTGGGTGTAACATCGGCCACATCTATTTTATATCGAAAACTATTCATCACAAAATTGACCTTGTACTTCGGGTTAATGGTAATGGTAATTTCTGCACCATAAACAGGTACATTTTTCCAAAATTGCCGCAGACGCACTGTTGTACCTGCAGCACTTTCCCGAACGGCATGCAAACGCAGGTTCTGCAAATCAGCCTGTTTTAAGCCGAACAAATCCATATTGGCTTGCAGATACTGGCGCGCCATCGTCTCCGGAGCAGCTGGTGTTATAGAAAAATCCGGATTGTAAACCGCTAATGGATAACCCGATTCCTTGCTAATGCGCATATTCCCCCGTACAAAAGAGGGCTCTTCATTGTCAATCTTTTTTTCAAAAGCGCGTTGACGTACAGGCTTTTGCGCTTGAATTGCTTGAACTGTAAACAATAACAAGCAAAAAAACAAACTTGAAATTTTTGGTTGAATTTTCATTCTGGTATTTGATTTTAATGTAAAAATTTGAATGCAATTTCGGGATGTCTGTCAATTCAAGCGATGCAGGAAAAGCAACATCATTTTAAAAATGAAGGCATTACCAAATGCTTTACAAACGGGTCGAAAACCGCAAAAAATTCTGACACGAAAGTTTTTGCAGCAAATTCATTTTTAAAAAAGTAGATTAAAATACTAAATTTATATATGAAACCAAACCTTTGTTTGGTAACGCTCCAAAAAAGGAAATAAACAACTCTTCCGTGTTGGAGACGGTGAAAGTCAAGACCAATAAATTAGGAAAGTGGATTTTGGGTATTTGGGATGATAACGGCTTGCTCAAATGGAACTTTGAATTTGGTACAATACCGTTTAAGATATTAAAAGAAATGCAATCAGCCGAACAAAGGTATAATTCAAATTGATTAATTAATCCTTTAAAAAAATATATAGATAAATATTAAGTGTTTTTTTTGAATTCTAGCAAATAGTTATTTGTATTCAATTGATTGTTTATTTCTTAAAATAAGAAAAAATTTATCATGTCTTCCTATTTTTTTATAATTTATTGTTATTTAATAGCACTTATCTGCCTTCACCCACCTCGAGTCGATACCCGACCCCGTGCACTGCCACAATCGAAACACTCGGATCAATGGCCAGTTTTTTGCGCAAACGCGACACAAATACATCCAAACTGCGCCCAACCAACACGCCTTCATCGGCCCATACCTGCGCCAAAATATGCTCCCGGCTCAACAATTGATTCTGATTTTCAACCAAAAGGCGCAAGAGTTTGGTTTCCCGATAAGTCAGGCTGCTGCGCATGCTCCCGCACGCAAGCACCTGCCCGGACACGTCCAGCTGCGAGCGCCCGAAGCTTAGCCAGGCTGTTGGATCGATGGCTCCAGGTGTATTCAAACGATTTTTTCTCTGTTGAAGCATCCACCAGGCCAAAACCAAACCGTACAATCCCAATACCAACAGCAATTTCATGCCCCAAACGGGCAACCAGGCCTGGCCGTCCAAAAAAGAAACCTCCAGATAATGGCAGCCTTCGGGCATGGCCCGGCCGCGACAGGGCACACCTTCTCCGTTATTCACCAGCAAATCGAGCGAATGATAGCCTAAGTCGATCAAATCATTGTCGCAATGGCGCACGGCTACCGTGTAAGGCCGGTGAATACCGTATTCGTCAAACGATTGCTGGAGCAACTCGGGCAAATGATCGTAGGCAAATGACTGGTTCAGGCGCAATTGCCACACCTGCTCCGCAAGCTGCTTGGCGGCGGGTATGCGACTCAGGGTATCGCCCGAAAGCCGCAACAAGGCATCTCCCGTGCGCCGCAAAGCCAAATTTACCTTGTCGGGCGCCTGTTTGGGTGCAGGCAGGGGAAGCATCCAGGCAAGCGCAGGCAATACCCAGATCGGTAAAAAACGCATCATTTTTTTCAAGAACTCGATCCTCATGACACGAAATTAAGGGCTTTCCTGAAAAAACGGATTCAAAAAAGTGTAAAAACATGTAACAGAAAGGTAAACAGGCGCATAATACCACAAAAAAACCTGCCCGGACCGATTTCTGCCAGGCTTCTTACCTTTACCCCATGCAAACCTTGGCCGACAAAATCATCGCCTACAACGAACAACTGGAATACAACGGCGCCTTGCCCGATGGCATTCGGATTATGAATCCCTTTAAAACCGAAGCTGTGCGCAATTACAGCCAACTGTTTTACAAAAAATACTACGACGAAATTCGGCCACGCCAATGGATTCTGGGCATCAATCCCGGCCGTTTCGGCGGCGGCATCACCGGCATCCCCTTCACCGACCCCAAACGCCTGGCTGATGTGTGTGGCATTCCTTATACAGGCGAAAAAGCCCACGAACCGTCTTCGGTTTTCATATACGAGGTGATTGATGCCATGGGCGGGCCGGAAGCGTTTTACCAACAATTTTACATCAATTCCATTTGTCCGCTGGGATTTACCAAGGTCACACCAGCCGGGAAAGAAATCAATTACAACTATTATGACAGCAAAGCATTAACGGCTGCTGTGTACGATTTCATCGTCGAAAACCTGCAAAAACAGGCAGCTCTGGGCCTTCGAACCGATGTCGTTTTTTGCCTCGGAACGGGGCAGAACCATGCATTTTTGGAGAAATTAAATCAAAAATGGCATTTTTTCGGTAAAATTGTACCGCTGGATCACCCGCGTTTTGTGATGCAATACCGCGCGAAAAGAAAAGCGGAGTATGTCCAGAAATATCAGGATTGGTTGATGGGCGCTTAATTTTTAGGTTGATACACCTTGTACCTTTTAACTAATCAAAACACCAAGCATCCTATTACGACGAAAAGGAACGACGTATGGCATAAAATGTAATATTCATAAAAAATATAAATTCCTGTAGGCTCTAAGGCTCCCGTCATAATATACTTTGGGCCGCCAGACTTTGCGCATAACGATCTTTATAAATCATTATAAATCAGCAAAATCCATCCTGGCTTATTCACAAAATCCGGCGAATCCTGGTATAAAAAGATGTGAGCGCCATGCATATGCAGTGCGCCCACATCTCATTTACTCCTGATGATACCAACTACATTAAGTCAAATCGATCCAGATTCATCACCTTGTTCCAGGCAGCGACAAAGTCGCGCACAAATTTCTCCTGCGCATCAGAACAAGCATATACTTCGGCTATGGCTCGAAGTTCGGAATTAGAACCAAAAACCAGATCAACCCGGGTAGCAGTCCATTTCACAGCGCCCGTATTGCGATCTCTGCCTTCAAACAAATCTTGTGCATCGGATATTGCACTCCATTTGGTTCCGAGATCCAACAAATTGACAAAAAAGTCAGGTGTCAGTACGCCTGGTCGTTGTGTGAACACTCCATGTTTGGAGCCATCATAGTTTGCATGCAAAGCCCGCATTCCTCCTACCAGTACCGTCATTTCGGGTGCAGTCAGCGTAAGTAATTGCGCTTTATCTACCAAAAGATCTTCTGCGGTGGCATGGTGATGTGCTTTGATATAATTCCGGAAACCATCTGCCTGAGGCTCGAGCACTTTAAACGACTCCACATCGGTATGTTCCTGTGTGGCATCGGCGCGTCCGGGTGTGAAAGGCACAACGACATCTACGCCTGCCAGTTTTGCGGCGTGTTCAATTGCAGCACAGCCTCCCAAAACAATCAAATCGGCCAAGGAAACTTGTTTGTTGCCATTAGCCTGATTAAAAGCACTTTGGACACCTTCCAGCACATCCAGCACTTTGGCCAATTGGGCTGGATTGTTTACCGCCCAATATTTTTGAGGCGCCAAACGCACGCGCGCGCCATTTGCACCGCCGCGTTTGTCGGATCCGCGGAATGTTGATGCAGAAGCCCAGGCTGTAGCAACCAATTCAGACACACTTAAACCAGAGGCTAAAATAGCAGCCTTCAATGAAGTAACATCCTGATCATCAATCTTTTGATAGGTAACAGCCGGAATTGGATCTTGCCAAATCAACACCTCTGCTGGTACTTCAGAGCCGAGGTAGCGGCTTCGTGGGCCCATGTCGCGATGGGTCAGTTTGAACCAGGCGCGCGCAAACGCATCGGCGAAGGCATCCGGGTTTTCGTAAAAATGGCGGGAAATTTTCTCGTAAGCGGGATCCATGCGCAAGGCCAGGTCGGTGGTGAGCATCATGGGAGCATGGCTTTTAGCGGGATCATGTGCATCAGGAACGGTGCCCGCGCCCGCGCCGGCTTTCGGTGTCCATTGGTGCGCACCAGCCGGACTCTTGGTCAATTCCCATTCGAAACCGAAGAGATTTTCAAAATAATTGTTGCTCCACTTAGTCGGCGTGGTTGTCCAGGCGCCTTCCAGGCCGCTGGTGATGGTGTCTCCGCCATTCCCACTGCCAAAGGTATTTTTCCAGCCCATGCTTTGTTCTTCCAAACTGGCAGCAGCAGGTTCACGTCCAACGTATTTACTTGGATCTGCAGCGCCGTGGGTTTTACCAAAAGTGTGACCGCCGGCAATAAGGGCCACGGTTTCTTCGTCATTCATGGCCATGCGGCCGAATGTTTCACGGATATCGCGTGCGGCAGCAATGGGGTCCGGATTGCCATTGGGACCTTCCGGATTTACATAAATCAAACCCATTTGAACTGCACCCAGCGGGTTTTCGAGTTCGCGGTCGCCCGTGTAGCGCTTGTCGCCCAACCACTCCGTTTCAGAACCCCAGTACACATCTTCTTCCGGTTCCCACACATCGGCACGGCCGCCGCCAAAGCCAAAAGTTTTTAAACCCATGGATTCAAGCGCACAATTGCCCGCGAGGATCATCAAATCGGCCCAGGAAATTTTGTTCCCATATTTTTGCTTAATTGGCCAAAGCAACAAGCGCGCCTTGTCGAGGTTGGTATTATCGGGCCAACTGTTGAGGGGCGCAAAGCGTTGCGTACCCGTGCCAGCGCCGCCACGGCCATCGGCAATACGGTAGGTACCCGCACTGTGCCAAGCCATACGGATAAAAAACGGACCATAATGCCCATAATCGGCCGGCCACCAATCCTGCGAATGGGTCATCAAATCAAAAAGATCCTGTTTCACAGCAGCCAAGTCTAACGATTGGAAGGCCTCTGAATAGTTAAAGTGCGCTCCCATCGGGTTAGACAACTCGGAATGTTGTCGCAGAATGTTCAATTTCAACATATTGGGCCACCACGCGCGGTTGGAGGCGCCATTTCCGGCAGACTTTTTTAAAGCGCCGCTTGTAAACGGGCATTTGTTTTCCCCATTCATTTGGGAAGTAGATGATGTGTCCATACTTTTGTTATGATCTGTAGGTGATTTGAACTTGTTTCAATGAAAACACAAAATTGGAAAATTGTTTTTCAAATTGGCCGTTTTTTCATTGATTCTCACCATAAGTTAGCTTGAGTTTTATCATACCTCTTCATCCTGAAAGTCAAATCCAATGACCCGATATGTAAGCGCCTTGTTAATTTGTTTTTCCACCGCTTTTTTGCACGCACAAGATGGATTAGAAAAGGAAATCAGGAAATTCATCGGCGCCGATTTGATTCAGCCTCCGGCAAAAGGACAAATTGTGCTATGGGGAAGCTCCAGTTTGCGCCTGTGGTCATCGGCCGAAAAAGACCTGGCTTTGAATGGCCTTTCGGTGATTAACCGGGGTTTCGGCGGATCCCAGGCATCAGATGCCAACAAATGGTTCGAGCAAGTCATTGTCCCTCTGCAGCCTGCCTGGATTATTTATTATGAAGGCGACAACGACTTGAATGCCGGCAAAACCGTGGATCAGGTATACGCCGATGTGAAAAAATCCATTCAACTGGTACGGAAAAAACTACCCCAAACACGCCTTCTGGTGCTGGCGATAAAACCCAGTCATTCCCGTTTGACCCAAATGCCGGCACAGCAAGCGCTCAACATACGGGTAAAAAACCTGTGTCATAAAAAGAAGAATACCTGGTGGGTAGATACCGCTTCTCCCGTTTGCGATCCCGCTACCAGACAACCTGATGCCAAGTATTTCAAATCCGATCAGTTGCATCTGAATGAACTGGGTTATACCGAGTGGACCCGCGTCATTCGGGAAGTTCTGGAAAAGCATTAGGCAATATTCAATCGAGTAGGAGTATATTGACCCTCTGTGTATGCCTGACTCAAGTTAAAGGAAGCGTGATAAACTTCCTTCTCCGCACACCACCAGAGGTGCGTTCCCCTTATCACGACGGTTTATCAAAATGTTATGACAAAGGGTAAACGCATCCAGGAGTGGGCATCCGCCTTTTGTTTCTTAATATGCTTTGGTGATAATTGTTTGAAGCATTGGAGTGTGCGCTGTTTGCTAGTATCCTTTGCTTGTGTTTAGCCCCATTCATAGGCTTTTTGTGGATTAGCGCCCAAGTCTTGTAGCTCAACTGCATACTTTAATTCTCCCAAATAAAATTGAAGTACTAGGACCTCTGCAAACTTCTGCCCGCCCACGGTTTGGCACTCGAATGTGTCTCCAACTTTGTTCGAAGCGGATCCCCTCGAATAAGAACGCTATCCTGTACCTGCTTTATTTACCGCTATGGCTGCCGGGGAGTTAAAGGGCTCCGTTTTGTTGTGCATATGCGCACGCGCACGATGGCCTTACAGGCGGTTTCGGTTCGTCAGTTCGGGATTTTGCCGCACGTTTCCTACAAATTCCAACGCGCGGGGGACGCCCTTGCCTTTACACTCCTCGCTGGCAAGGTGTAGCGGGCTAGCACCGCCGAGTGAGCGCCCATGCCGGTGGGCGCACAAACAAAAAGGCTGCAACACGCTTGTGCGTCGCAGCCTTTGGTTATGTTTCATGAATGTAATCCTTGGTGGGGATGGCCTTCGCTGTTTGGATAATGATGTCTTTGTTGAGATTATCATTCCGGTTTTTCCCGAAATTAAAAAAGGATTAAAGCATGCGCAGTAGCATACCACCAGCGGGTGTGTGGGGTTACTGTGCGATTAACTTACCGGAGGCTATCGGCTTACCTTGGGAGCTAAGCCGATAGAATACAACGCCTGCCGGAATTTGATGTCGATACAATCGGAATGTGGGTTGGGAATAAACAGGATGAGCAATTAATCGGCCTTGGTTATCGTAAAGAGCCAGTTCGAATTGCGTAAACGGAACACCGGTTACTTCAAAAACAGCACTCTCGGTCATAGGGTTGGGATACACGTTCACATCGGCGCCAGGCAGTTCAGGATGCACCGTTGTCAGAATCCAGTAATCTTTTTCCTTACAGGCCGTATGCCGGGTGCTGTTGGAAAAAGTCGGGGAATTAAAGTCGAAATAAATGGCTGCTTCGTTGAGTATCTGGGTACCGCAAGGAAGGGAATCGCGTTGGGCAACCTTAAATTTGACAAAACCGCCTTTCCCGGGCAACAAATTGGCATTTGGGATGGTAAACTGCACGATTCCATTGCCATACACATTAAAATCGTAAGCATGGCTTGCTGCGCCGGGTAACACGCTGGCGGGATCCAGTGCAGCGGAAAGGGTATCGCGTACGATCACCTGCTGCACTGTATCTTGGCCAACATTGTTGAAATGGATTAAATAATCTAAATCGGTTTGCGGAGCGATGTAGTTCAATACATCGTAGCCCTTGGGATGGCCTCGCTTGAGAAATGGCGGATTAAAATTGGGTTCGTTGCTTTCCTGGCAATGCACAGAAACAAAAGTTTCCTGATCATCTTCGGGGAACATCGTATAAAAGCCGAGCGATATATCGTTCGAACTGGTATCGCTGATGCAGCCTTCCAGCGCTGCGGTTGGAGTGCTCAGGCCTGGGTATCCAGGTGTTTGCCTGCCAATAATGCGGTAGGTGTGGCCGTTTTTATCGCCCGACCAGTATTTGGTTTCGTTGGGAGCCAGTTGATATTGAAAATCGGGATTGCCGGGTTGTACCAGGAATATCACGTCTTCGACAATGACAAACTCCTGCGCCGAATTCATGTTTCCCGACCCTACATTTTTTAGAAACATACGCACCGAATCGCCGTCACACTGACCGCCCGCCAAAATAATGGATCGATCCCATGCACCCGTATTGCAAAATGTATCGGGATAGATATGGGCACTTACACAATGGGTTTGTCCGGTGAGGGTATTGTCACAGTTCAGAAATGCCTCAAAAGTAAATGAATTGCATACCCCCGTTTCGAGCAAACCGAGGTTGAACCTCAAGGTATCACCCGATTGCGTATATGGAATGGAGCTGCCGGTGATAGACAATGCAGGATCGAGTACGACCTTAACATAGGTTTGTTCCGAGTTGCTGGTTCCGCTGTTGCAATACCGCACCTCGTATGTATTGTTGGTGCAGCGTCGTAAAACGGGTGTCGCCACATCCACTTCGTTTCTAGGACAGGTAAATTGGGAACGTACAGGTATGTCTACAAAAACAGTATCGTAAAAATTGGGAATGTTTACTGAAATTGTTGGGTTGCAGGGCGACCAATACGTGCCGGGCTGATATAAATGGAGCTTGTATGTTCCGGTGTCAACCAAAATCTGGAAGTCGCCATTGGCCTTGCTTGCAGCATAGAGCGTATCGTCAGCCCCTTCAATCACCACCACCCAGTTGGCCAGGTTTGGCTCGTCGGTATCCTTAAGGCAATTGGAAATCAGTTTGTCCCAAAAAACGTTGCCATGCAGATAACTGGTGAGTACAATGCCGTTTTTGTCGGTTTTGACTGCATAGGCTCTCTGCTCATTCACGGCATTGTCTTTGTAACTAATGCCGCTGGCCAGGGCGCCGCCATCGCTGCAGGGAATAACCGTGTAAGCAATATCGGGGCCTACCTTACCGGCCGTTGACTGCCATAATATTGCGCCGTTTTCCCCAATTTTATTGATGCAAATATCGCCTTTGGTGGGCGAAATGTCTTTTTGGCCTGCCAGGAAATAAGATCCATTCTGCCCATTTGCAATGCTGAAGAAGCGGGTATTGGGAATGGTATCCAACCACAAGACCGAGTCGCCAGTACCTTTTATCTTTACCGCCAATCCGTAATTGTTGGTGTATCCTGCCAAAACGAAATTCCCATCGGGGGCATTAACCACATCATACGCAAGGTCAAACCCGGTTTGAAACAAATCGAATGCTTTTTCCCAAACCAGGGCGCCATCTTCTGGTTTCACGCGCACGGCATAGGTAGAAACTTCGTTTTTGGCGCCTACTGCAATCAAATCGCCATTCGCTGCCTGAACAATGCCATAGCCTTGCTCTTTATCGGTAGGCAAGCCATATGTTTTATACCAAATGGTGTTTCCGTTCGCGTCTGTTTTTAGGATAAACAGGTTTTTTTGTTGACTTTCCGATCCTACCAGCACGAGGCTGCCATCTTGCAATTCGATCAAATCGTTGGCTTCTTCGTCTTGGCCAATTTGGGTAGAACCAATGCTTTTTGACCAGATTTTGTTGCCGTAAGCATCCGTTTTTATAAGGGAAATATTCCTTTGATTGGAAATAACGGTTCCTGCAGTAACGATGCCCGAATCGCGGCTAACAAGTACGGCATTAGCGGCATACTTTCCGGAAGCCAAATAATTTCGAGCCCATTGCTGGTTGCCATCTGCATCAATTTTTACCAAAAACAAGCGATCGTAGTTGTAATAACCCGCAAGCACATAACCTCCGTCATGTGCCGGCGCCACGGCATTGGCTGCGTCGTAGCCGCCTCCACCGTATACACGCTCCCACCCCTGCGCGGTAACTACCGCGGCAGAGCATACAAAAAAGATGAGGAACAGATACTTTAGCATGAGTCGAATGTTGATTAGGCCAAGACAATGCGCTTTATTTGATGATACAAAAGTGCAGGGACTCAACTGGAGTACCACAGACAATTTTTTTCATTTGTTGAGCAGTTTTTTTTCAGCAAAAAAGTGAAATACGTACATTTTCACACCATTTTATAAATAAACCTTCCGTTTACTCAAAATTTACAACAAAATTAATCTAACCAAATGCGCTTAAAACCTTAATTTTGTTG
>JAGWYI010000709.1 GCA_018969455.1 Bacteroidota bacterium
TTGAATTACCGCCTCTTCCTATACAAGGGGTTAACATTCAGGCAACGGATGCATGCAGTCCGGTAATGAGTATTACAACTCAGGTAATTTCCAACCAAAATCCCAATCCACAGGTATGCGGGCATTACAGCTACCAGATAACCCGGCTGTTTACTGCCACCGATGCCTGTGGCAGAACCCGAACTGCAAGCCAGATTATTTCGGTCGTAGACAATCAGGGGCCGAATTTTTCAGGTTATCAGGATACCACCATTTTGTGCAATACAAATCCGCCATTGCCGGCGCCAACATCGCTTGACCTGTGCAGCGGTCTTACCGGGCCGCCCGTACTTTATCAGGAGTTAATTGAATCGAGTGGAATTTGTGTAGATAATTACACGCGGGTTCGATATTGGAAAGCCAGTGATGTGTGCAACAACATGACCACATTTACGCAAAATGTGCATGTAATTGATACCATTCCTCCAATATTAAGTGGCTTACCTCCAAATGTAACAGTACAATGCAACAACATACCGGGTGCGGCCAATTCGGCATTATTCGGACGTTCAGACAATTGTGATTCCGACGTAAGTATTACTTTTTTTGAGTACGAAGTACGTTCGCCCGACTTGAATGATTGTGCGCACTGGGCCGATTATCAGATTATACGAGCGTGGACAGCCAGCGACAATTGCGGGAACCAGCGTACGTACACGCAAACCTTGTTTGTTGAGGATAAAACCGGGCCCGTATTAATCCCTCCAGGTACGCTAAACGTGCCTTCAGATTTGAACTTGTGTGGCGCCAATGTGGGTATTCCTGCTCCTTTTGCTGTTTATGATGATTGTACGGCACAGTACAATACCTACAATTTAAAAGATACGGTCAAATTGATCAGTTCGGGAGGTGGAAATCCCTTTAATACGCCTGTTGATACCGTGGTTTTTCAATGGACAGTACCCAACACGCCTCCGTTTGAACCCGTTGTAAACGCAGCCTCACTCACCCTTTTTATCGATAATGCCGATATTAATGCAACAAGTGAATATTTCAATATTTATGGAGAAGACGGAACCTTTATTGATGTAACAAATCCGGTAATAACCACCGTTTTTTGTACCTCCTCTGTTAAATTGGTCACAATTCCGGCAGCCTGGCTTAATCAATGGATGGCTGACGGAGATTTGAAAATTCGCCTTGTAACAAATGGCGTCGGGAATGCTGCAATCAATCCAACTTGTACCAATGGAAGGGTGCGTTGCTCCTTGCTGTACCAAACTGCGGCCCAAAATGTTCCGATAACACTTAGCTATTCGATTGATAATAAGCCGGATGTGCCCTATATTCCCAATGCACAATCCTTTTTGGATGTTGGCAGCCATACCATTGCCTATAAAGCAAGCGATTGTTCGGGCAACACAACAACGGCTACGATACAGGTAGTGGTAAGTGATGTACAGCCGCCCGTCATTGCGCCTCAGGCTCCCATCGTAAAATACATAGGTCCCGGAAATTGTACACTTACACTGCCCTTGCCTTTTCCGGCAATTAATGAAAACTGTGACATGTCTGGTAATCTGGAGCGGTCTTCTGTGACCTTTCCACTTCAATTTGAGTACGATCCGGATGCTGATACGATTCCCAAAGCCATCAATTTGCCAATCAACGGGTTGATTCCCAATGCCTTTGGAAACGGTCGATTGCGCATTCGTTTTCGTGGGGACAACAGCGACGACGGAGAGTTCTTTTACCTGCAGGACGAATATGGCGGCAGCCTCGGAAAGACCCAAAATGGCAATAAAGCCTTGGAATGCAGCTCCAGTTATTTTGAAACATTCATTGATGTTACTGCAGCACAAATAAACAGTTGGGCAAACGACGGCGCCACTTTTTTCCGGGCAATTCCCAACAACGATGTTTTTAATTTCCCCGATGCGATTAATAATTGCAATCCATTGTTGCCAGACCAAACCGATGGAATTAGCAGGATTCAGGCATTCTTGGAATACAGTTATGCAGAAATAACCTACG
>JAGWYI010000710.1 GCA_018969455.1 Bacteroidota bacterium
AGTGTGCAAATCAGCGGTGATGCCTTGTTATGCGTGGCTGAAACCACCACCTTAAGTGCCAATGCAGGTTTTGCAACGTATAACTGGTCAAATGGAACCAATGCCGCCAGCATCAATGTAAATGCAGGCGGTAATTTTACCGTAACCGTAAGCGATGCCCTCGGTTGTACGGCCACGGCCACCCAAATGGTACAAAGTCTACCCGCTGTGACGCCGCAAATCAGTGGGCCAAACGTCATTTGTGGCAGTAATCCGGTCCAATTAAGCGTAACCGGCAATTTCAGCGGCTTTAATTGGTCTGGTGGACAAAATACATCCAGCGTTTCTGTAAATCAGGCTGGTACTTATTCTGTTACAGTAACCGATGCCAACGGCTGCACGGGCAATAGTTCTATTACGATCAATGCAGGGGCTGCTTTAACTCCCCTTTTAAGCCAATTACCCTACCTGTGCGACGGGCAAATTAGCCTGAGCGTCGATCCCGGCTACGCCAATTACAACTGGAACAATGGATTGAACACCGCCGATATTAAAGTAAATCAAAACGGCAACTACACCGTAACCGTTTCAGATGCAGCAGGTTGTACCGGAACTGTAACGGCTTTCGTTGCCATACCCGCCAATCCACAAGTAACGATTGTTGGAACCCCAACGCTCTGCAGCGGCCAAACCACAAACTTATCTGCCTCTGGCATTTTTACCAGTTATAGCTGGTCGAATGGCGGCACGACCCCAGCAATTACCGTCTCAGCGCCTGGATTATACTCTCTGGTGGTAAAAGATGCCAATGGTTGTACGGCTGCGAATACAATTGATGTAACCCAAAAGCCGCCGGTTACCCCGGCCATCAGCGCAGCGCCGGTAGATTGCGCCACTCAAATGTTTTTACTTGTCAATCCGGAATATACCACCTATGCCTGGAATACGGGCGGGGCATCCTCGGTGATTACGGTTAAACAGGCGGGAACCTTTAGCGTTACGGTCACCGATGCCAATGGTTGTACCGGGTTGGCTTCCACCTCCGTAAATATAGCCGTATCAGACACCGTATTTGTACAAAAAACGTCTTGCAACCCGGCTGCACTGGGCGTTGATATTCAAACATTTAACAAAGCAAATGGCTGTGACAGTCTGATTGTTACAGAGACGAAACTGGGGGCAAGCCTGAGTGGAAATGCCCTGGCAATCAGCAATTTTAATGGATTTAATATTGCCTGCAAAAATGGCTCGAATGGCGAGGCAAGTGTTACGCCCTTGAGTGGAACCGCGCCTTTTAGTTATCAATGGAGCAACGGTTCCAGCAACAACATCGCCCAAAACCTGGCAGCGGGCGATTACTCCGTTACCTTTACCGATGCAGCCGGTTGTAGCGGTACTGCTTCTGTACAATTGGTAGAACCATCTGGCGTTCAAGCCGTTATTGATGCGACCAACCCTACTTGTCAAAATGCGGGCATCATTCAAGTTAAACAGGTCGCAGGTGGTTTCGGACCATACACCGTGCGTTTGGTGCAGGATATTGGCGTCACCAATGGCTCTGACCCATTGAATTTCAACAGTTTAGATGCCGGTAGTTTCAACATGGAAATCAGCGATGCCAATGGCTGTAAAACCAACCAAAATGTGGTGCTTTTGCCCGCACAGGCCGTGCAGGAATTTGTGAGCGACACCTTCGATGTTAATTTGGGCGATACCCTCCAAATCAATGCCGGGGCGGGCATCACCATTGCCCCGCTGGACATCAATTGGTCGCTTTCCGGCCCTGGACAATTGTCGTGCGACAACTGCCTGGATCCCGTGCTGATTCCGGTTTCTACCACGCAGTTGAAACTGGATGTTCAAGGTTTTGGCCAATGCGCGGCTCAAGGTTTGTTTTTGGTACGGGTAAACCGTAAAAAGCAGGTTTACATCCCCAATGTGATCGATTTGAGCAGCGAAAACAACAATGCATTTACCGTTTTTGGGGATGAAAGGCTGGTAAAAATTAAAAGTTTGCAGATATATGATCGTTGG
>JAGWYI010000711.1 GCA_018969455.1 Bacteroidota bacterium
ATCAGTTAAAAGAAGAATTTCTCGGGGTGCTCGACCTTACCCGTTACGTGCTCGACAAACTTGGTTTCGAGAAATTTACTGCCCAGATTTCGCTGCGGGACCCCGAAAATAAAACCAAATATGTAGGTACCGAAGAAAACTGGCGCAAAGCGGAACAAGCGATCATCGATGCCGCCGCCGAAGTGGGCCTCAATACCGTAACCGAATTGGGCGAAGCCGCTTTCTATGGACCCAAACTCGATTTCATGGTGAAAGATGCCTTGGGCCGTTCCTGGCAGTTGGGAACCATTCAGGTGGATTACAACCTGCCCGAGCGTTTCGATCTGAGCTACATCGGACCCGATAACATGCCTCATCGCCCGGTTATGATTCACCGTGCGCCATTCGGTTCCATGGAGCGATTTACCGGTGTGCTTATTGAACACTGCGCAGGCAAATTCCCGCTTTGGCTCACGCCCGAGCAGTTTGCCATTCTGCCTGTTTCCGATAAATTTGTTGAATATGCCTACCAAGTGAAACAAGAAATGGAGGCCGAAGGATTGCGCGGTATTGTAGACGACCGCAATGAAACCATTGGCCGAAAAATACGCGACAACGAATTGAAGCGCATCCCTTTCTTGCTGGTTGTAGGTGAAAAAGAACAGGAAGCGCACAGCCTCTCCGTACGAAAACAAGGGGAAGGCGACCAGGGTGCAATGACCATTTCCGAATTCACACAAATGGTGCAAGCGCAGTTGTAGCCAACATTGCGTCCTTGCTCACGCTTGTATTCCGCTCCAAATACGGGGTGAATTTCAACGGTTTCAAAAGCGCGCGAAACGTCTTTCGTTTTGCGTTCTTTTGAACCGTTTTTTCGAAATGTACCCGGATTCGCAGAATTTTGTGGATAAATCAGGATTGATTTCGCTGATTTATAATAATTTATAAAGATCGTTATGCACAAAATCTGGCGGCGTAAAGTATAGCATCAATTATATTTGGGAGGCGTCCCGACTATACTTCGCGCTACCTTCTGTTTGTGTATAGCATTCAAACTAAATCAAGGACGACCAAGTGACCATGCTTTCCTGATTTTTTACCTTTATCCCTATTCTACGGCTATGGAATACGCCAAATCACCTCGTAATACGGTAAAACGCATCCCTAAACGCGGATTTTACGACCAGGAAACGGTTTTTTCTATCCTGGATGACGGTTTCTTATGTCACCTGGGTTTTGTAATAGGCGATCAGCCTTACGTTATCCCAACGAGTTACGGGCGCATGGGTACACGCCTATATGTACACGGAGCCAGTACAAGCCGCATGTTGCTGGCAACGGCCGAAGGGATACCCGTTTGTCTGACGGTGACGCATTTAGATGCTTTGGTACTTGCCCGATCGGCCTTTCATCATTCCATGAATTATCGCTCGGCGGTCATATTTGGCGTTGCCCGTTTGGTTGACGATGAAACCGAAAAAATGGAGGCATTGTATTGTATTTCGGAGCACATTCTGAAAGGACGCTGGGATGAGGTTAGAGGCCCCAATACCATTGAAATGAAAGCAACCAGTGTATTGCGTATCGATATTGAAGAAGCCTCCGCCAAAATTAGAACGGGTCCGCCCGGCGACGACGCCGAAGATTACCAATTGCCTGTATGGGCCGGTATTTTGCCCTTAAAAAAGGGATATGATCCTGCTATACCCGATCCCCGCCTTGAAGAGGGCATAGAAAAAAGCCCCAGCATATCTGCCTAACAGCAAGACAAGCAACAACGGTGCAAGAATATGCCCAGACACTTCAAGTCGCAAGATTTTGTATATAATTAAATATATAAATCTATACAAATCACTAAAATATATCCAAATTTCATCGCAAAATCCGGGGAGTTCTGATATGCCTTCTTTATCTTTGTTTATCTGCTATACTTTACGACGCCAGGTTTTGGGCACAGCGATCTTTATATATCATTAAAAATCAGCGAAATCCATCCTGATTTATCCACAAAATCCGGCGAATCC
>JAGWYI010000712.1 GCA_018969455.1 Bacteroidota bacterium
CATTAAATGGCCGCGGCTGTTTTGGATTTCAACAGGACTGTTGTTCAAATTCACCATGGCCAGGTGTGCAACATTTTGATCCAGGTATTCAATTTCAAATACATCTTCCTGCAGATGACGCACTGCGCGCACCTGCGCCCGGGTGAGCGCCAGGGCCTCGCGAAACTCACTTTCCTGCTCTGGCGAATAAGCGGAAACATCATCGGATGTAAACAGCGCATTTCCCAGCAATGCATTGACAATCAATAAAGTATACTGTTGTTCAGGGCCGAGATTTTGTTTGTCTTTTCTCAAAATGAACACGTCCGGATCGTTGTAAAAAGCCCGACCGTTCAATGGCCACCGTCCGAGGGTATTGCGCAAGGCCGCCAGGGTGCTTACCATTTCACGATGCCCGATGCGGCGCATGAAGCGATTGTCCCAGGCCGTATGCGTATCCCCTCCAATCCTGCAAAAATCGGCCAGACCGAATGCGGCGCCCAAGGGCACGCCACAGGCCAGCAAAATGCGGTCGCCCGTCAGACTCCTTAAAAACGCCATTGCTTCCGACATTACCTGTCCGCCGGTTTTGCCGCGCGGAGGCGCGAGGCAGGCGGCAAATAAAAAATCGAGCTTGAGCATTTCATAACCCCAATTGTCAAGTGCAAGATGAAAAACACCACTCAAATAATCCTGCACACCCGGATGGTAAAAATCGAGGGCATAAAACCAGCGCCCGGGTTTCCAGCCAGGGTTATAGCCTGCCCGCAGCAATTTGCCGTCGGCCGTTTTCAGCAACCAGTCCGGATTTTTTCGAACGATTTCGGCGTGTGCGGCCGCAACAAAAGGCGCAAGCCACAAACCGGGCCGCAAGCCGGCATCCCGGATGTGCCGGGCCATGGCGCCCATGTTTTCACCAAAATCGGCCTTTGCACCAAGCCAATCCCCCACTGCCGGTTGCCAGCCATCGTCAATTTGAAAAAAAGCAGGCGTACCTGATACGGCTTTGGCAAAACCCGCCACTTCCTTTTTCAAAAGCGCCGCGTTGATATTTGTTCCAAATCGATACCAGCTCGTCCAGCCTGTTATTTTCTCCTGTTTACGCAACGGAACATCCTGCAGGGCAAACCAACTGTCGTACAAGGCTGCCGGTATCCCCTGCCCCACCCACAAATCCAATAAAGGGAAGGAATGTGCTAATGGCAACTTGTTCAATACTTTGCGCACAATCAGCAGCCGATTTGCGCGCTGGTATTCAAACAAGGTAAAGCCCGTTTTTTCATTCAGCGAGCCCAATAAAACCTGTTTTCCGCCGCCAACTTCGCTTACGCAGTAGGTCCAGCTGTGTGGTGTCGTGCGCCTGATGCCCGGGATGCAGGCATCGCCGTAATGCCCCATATAGGGTTTCGCCCAGGGATGCAATCCGGGAATTTCGCATTTGGCCTCAAGCCATACACTTTCGCTCCAGGATTGAAAGCCGTTGGCAAAAAAAGGCGCATTTTCGGGCCAATCTACCTCAAATTCCATAACAGTACCCTCCAGCACCAGATCCTGTTTGGGGTGCAAAAACAAGTGATACCGTGTGCCGATACCCGCTGCGTCTAATTGAAAATCAACATAAAACGCATCAAAACTGTTGTATTTATGAGCAAAAAGCGGAAATGATTCTCCGTTTACAACGAGGTATGCCTTGCGCAGCTGCATGTCGTATGCTTGTTTGGATAAAAGTCAAGGTTCGGGAATTTCCAGGGCAAAATGAAGCATTCTAGGTGAAATATTCCTCCTGGCACAAAAAAAACACACCAGCTGAAACTGCCAGGCACACTGTACCTTTGCGGCTATGTCGACCATCTCCCTGCATCCTTTGCTGGTACGCGCTGTAGCAGAAACCCTGCACGCGGTTTTTACAGAAAATCGGTATGCCGATAAAGCGCTGGAATTCACTTTGCGCAACAATCCGAAAGCGGGCAGCCGCGACCGCGCCTTTATTGCGGAAACCACCTACAATATGGTGCGTTATTT
>JAGWYI010000058.1 GCA_018969455.1 Bacteroidota bacterium
GTTGCACTATTTCCTGTACGGTTTCCTTTTGCTGATTATGGGATTCACCTATTATGCTTATGTGACTGAAGTTCAGCGCATTGCATCGGGTGATGAATATTTTAAAGACGACAACATTTTTTTTCGCTACGGGGCTTTGGCGCGCTCCTATGTATTCCCGATTCGCACCAAAGACCATTGGTCGCAGGCAGAATCCCGTCAATTTGCCGACGAATTGGTGGGGCGTTTCCAGAACGATTTGCGCAACATGTTGTCGGAGAACCCATTGGAAGGAAAACATGAGATCAACATCATTGGTGTTTTCGATCAAAACAGACCGCGAAACGGCCGTGGATTCCTGAAATCTGCCTTTACAGGCGTAAATGGCGCCATGGTAACGAATGTGATAACCTATCAATTGGTGGGAAAAACGGTCGCATTGCATCACGAAACCTACACCCTGGGTTGGGGACGCTGGTACGATATCCTCTATTTCGTGGTTATGAGCCCCATTACCATCATCACCTGGATCGTAAGCTGGCTGCGCAACCTGTATTCTGTACGTGCAGCCATCAACCGCGACGTCAACAATTCCTTTGAACAATACGATCTGGATTCCTTCTACAGCGCTTCCATTGAGGTCGTCACCGAAACCTTGCGCAGATACTTGAAAGAGAAAGACCTGTACTCCGATTACGTGTCCCAGACAATTCAAAATTTCATTGATGTAGGCAATAACAATATATTTAACATCGGCGATAACAATGTAATCGTACGGTAAAAACGAGGAAATGGAAGATCCAAAAAAAAATGCCATTCAGGTAGGAGACAACAATGTTTTCAACATCGGCAATTCCAATGTGATTGTGGTGAAACAGGATGATAAAACACCTGAAACACGCATTGAGCTGCCCGGACTAGAAAAAGCGGCTTTGGCGCAATTGATTCAGCGCAACGAGCTGGACCTTGCATTGATGAAAATTCACGATTATTTGCCCGATATGCCCTCTAAGACGCTTTGTATGCAACTCAGCGGTCGTTTTTCCAAAATGAAATACGATGAAAAAGCGGGTGTAATCACCGCCGAGCAGGCCAATCTCGAACTCAATCAATTGCGCCTGACAACCATCGAGTTGTTTCAAAAAATAAATGCATAATGGCGTGTTGAAAACTGGGAGCTGGTTCGAAAACCGGCTCCCAGTTTCATTTCATTCAATTGTTTGCCATTTGCAGCACGCCTTGTAACATTTCTTCCGTGAAACGTCCGCCCGACATGTTGATAAATTTGAAAACGGGCATGTCATTGAAGAAGGATTCCATCATCTTACGTTGCTTTTGTTTGGCCGCTTCATCCAATCCGGGAGGAACCAGGTTGCCCATCAACTGCTCGTACACGGCATGCCCCTTCGGATGATCACGCAGTGTTTTCATCAGGGAAAACCGGGTCAGTTGGTGCTTAACCGGATTGGCGGACTTTAGATTCAACGATACATGCAGTGGCAAATGATCGGATGAATTACCCACTCGAATTTCAAATAGCCCTTCCTGTATTTGCCAATCGTTGCTGTTTACATCGAAATACGCAAAATCCCGTTTTGACAGGCTAAATTTCACGGTTTTTTGGGCGCCAGGCTCCAAAAACACTTTTTCAAAATGTTTGAGTTCCAGCTCCGGGCGTACGATTCCGTTTTGGGCATCGTGGACATACAATTGCACCACCTCTGCGCCGGCGACTTTGCCCGTATTGCGCACATCAACCTGAGCTTCCACGACTTCATTGTCGAGGGCCTCCGTTTTGCTGAGTTTTAAGTTGGAAAACTGGAAACTGGTATAACTTAAGCCATATCCAAAGGCATACAAAGGCTTGATCTTCCGCGTATTGTAGTGGCGGTATCCAATAAATACGCCTTCATTGTAGCGTGCATTGCCGCTGCGATTGGGGAAATCGGGGAAAGCCGGGGTATCCTCCAATCGAACCGGAAAAGTTTCGGAAAGTTTGCCCGATGGGTTTACTTTACCGCTCAACACATCGGCCAGGGCAGCGCCCCCGCCTTGGCCGCCGAGCCAGGCTTCCAGAATGCCTTTTACTTTACCAGCCCAGGGCATGGCCACGGCAGATCCGTTCATAAGTACCACAACTGTATTGGGTTGAACTGCCGCAACGGCTTCTATCAATTTGTTGTAAGCTTCTGGCAAATCAAGGTTGTTGCGGTCAAATCCTTCCGATTCATAACTGTTGGGCAATCCGGTGAAAATAACCGCCAATTGGGCCTTTTTCGCTGCTCCAACTGCTTCTGCAATTTGGGTTGCTGTACTGTTTCCCTCCAAATCATACCCTTCTGCATAGGCAAAGTTTTGTCCGGCAACTTTTTGAGCCGTCCACTCCTCGTACACATTGCTTAGTTTGGTTGGGTTCATCTGCGAAGAACCTGCGCCCTGGTAGCGTGGTGTTTTGGCAAAGGCGCCAATGATCGCTATGTTTTTGGCGCCGGGTTTCACCGGCAAAATGCCGCCCTCGTTTTTCAAAAGCACCATACTTTCGCCTGCGGCCTTGCGCGCGAGCGCATGGTGCGCGTTCGCGTCGAATTTGGCATCCGCCTGGTGTAAAGCCTTGGCTTTGAGCAAGATCTGAAGATATTGCAACACCATGTCGTTCAAATCAGCCTCTGCCAGTGCGCCCGATTTTACGGCCTGTACAATTTTGGCATCGTTGATTCCACTGCTTGCCGGCATTTCCAGGTTCAAACCCGCTTTCACGCCAGCCACCCGATCCACCACAGCGCCCCAGTCGGATACCACAAAACCGCCAAAACCCCAGCGCTTTCGAAGGGTTTCTGTGAGCAAAAACGGACTTTCAGAGGCATAAAAGCCATTTACTTTGTTGTAGGCACACATTACGGTCCAGGGCTGTGCTTCCCTGACAGCCATCTCAAAAGCGGGGAAATAAATTTCATTCAGGGTGCGCAAATCTATTTCCGAATTGTTGGAGTACCGTTCAAACTCCTGGTTATTGGCGGCAAAGTGCTTGAGGGAGGCGCCCACACCCTTGCTTTGTACGCCTTTGATAAGGCCCGTTGCCATACGTCCGGCTAAAATTGGATCCTCCGAAAAATACTCAAAATTGCGGCCGCCCAGCGGAGACCGCTTCATGTTGGCGCCGGGACCGAGCAAAATTTGCACATTCAAGGCCTGCGCTTCTTCTCCAAGCGCCTGTCCAATCGTTTCGGCCAGTTGCGGATCCCAGGAGGCAGCCAGGGCAGATGCAGTAGGAAAACAGGTTGCGGGCTTGCTTTGGGTAAAGTCGGAGCCCGTTGCCATGCGTACGCCATGCGGACCATCGGTCATGAACATAGAGGGAATACCCACGCGATCGATGGCCTTGGTTTCCCAAAAAGATTGCCCCGAACAAAGAGAGGCTTTCTCTTCCAGGGTCATTTTTGCCAGAATTTCCTGGGCCTTTTGTTTGTAATCGGGTGTTTGTGCCTGCGCATTAAACGCACACAAACCAACAAAGAGCAAAATACAAGTTTGTTTCATGTTCAAAGTTTTATTGTATCATTATGGTACAATAGTAAATGGCTTTTTCAATTTGCCCAAATTTTTTGCTTTTTATTTCCATGTGCGCCCGAAAAAAAGATCGCTGTCTAACCGCAAACGATGGTAAAATTGGGATCTTGGGGCGTTTAAACAATAAAATTTCTGTGTGTTTTGGCAGGGATTGCAGACATTTACCGCGAAATAGGCTTTTATGGAAACCAACGAAAGACAGCAACTGTATGCTTTTGACGAACAGCGCTACATCCCGCAATTGTCTATCGATTGTGTGGTATTTGGTTTTCACGAGCAGCAATTGAAGGTACTTTTGGTCAACATGCATCAAACCCCGTACTGGGCGCTGCCAGGCGGTTTTATCCAGCAAAATGAAGATGTGGACGATGCTGCAGCCCGAATTTTGTTTCAGCGCACCGGCGCGCACGACATCTACCTCGAACAGTTCTATGCATTTGGGAAGGTGAATCGCAATTTTACCGATGTACATCGTCAAATTATGGCACAAATCGGACTAAAAGCAGGGGAGGATCACTGGATTTTCAGGCGTTTTGTGTCGCTCGGATATTATGCGCTGGTTCATTTTCCGGAGGTCGACATCAGTTCGGGCATGCTTAAAGAACCCTGTGCCTGGTTTGATGTGCATCAAGTTCCGGCATTGATTTTCGACCACAACGAAATTGTGCAAAAAGCGCTCGAAACCCTCCAACGCTCCCTGGATGAAAAATTGGTCGGCTTCAAATTGCTGCCCGAAACCTTTACCATGGGCGAATTGCAATCTTTGTATGAAACCATTTTGGGCGTACGTTTGTTGAGAACCAACTTTCAGCGCAAAATATTGAGTATGCAAATTTTGGAGCGCACCGAAAAACGTTTTTCCGGTGGAGCGCACAAAGCGCCTTACTTGTATCGTTTTATTCCAAAATTGAATCAGATTTAATTCAAATATGTATCTTGGAAACTTGATTTTACATTTTATACCCGGATACGCCGGATTATGTGGATGAATCAGGATGGATTTCGCTGATTTATACTGATTTATAAAGATCCTTATGCTCAAAATCTGGCGGCGTAAAGTATATATGTATAAAAATGTTTATAATAAAAGGTGGCAATTATTGTTTTTTGCTTTGGAAACTTCCATTGAGAAATACGCCATGTTTGTCTAGTCCTAAACGATTGGCATAAAAGGTAAAGACGCCCGAAACGGCTCCCGTTTTCTGGTTAAATCCGGTTAATGTAAAAATGCCATCGCGGCATTCGTAGGTTTCCCATTCCTTGGCGCTCAGGGAAATTTGACCAATGGCATAAAACCGCAAGGGCGCATTAGCATCGGAGTCATAAACGCCGGTTATGGGAAGTCGGCTCAGATTTGATTTATTAAAGCCTGCTAAAACCAGATGAAATTGGTGTGAAACCTGGTTTGAATCAATCCATTCCAGGTTGATGTGAAGCGAAAGCATCAAATTCTCCGGCGCCTCCTCAATCATTTGAACACCTTTGGTCCAATAGGGCTCTACACTCAGAAATGCCTCCTTCTTTAAAATATCGTCATAGTATCGCCACATCAACAAATTGGGTCCTGTGGGCGTATTCAAATCGTTGGGGTTCAACCGCTGTTCGCGGGTAAGCGACACAGAACGAACCAGCAATTCACAGGAATTACAGTCAAGGTTAAACGTGTCGTCGGGTGCAGATAGGATGATGGTAGTTTGACTAAAAAGGGATGAGGCGGTAAAAATCAAAAGCAATTGAATAAAAAATCGCATGGATATCAAATCATTTTTGGATTAATATTTCCCGAATGTCGGCGCCGAGTCGGCGCCAATTAAAGGGGTGGGATGCGTGTTTTTAGAATGTTGAGTGCATTTTCACGAATAATTTGCCACTCTGCAGCAATTTCTTCCGACCAGAATCGGTCGTTATTGGCCAGCGTTTCGATTAAAACATCCAAAAATAGGGCAAAATCGGATTCTGTATACCCTTCATGCGCGCGATTGCTAGCCAGTTCAAATAAAAAGGCACTTTTGGTGTCGAGGTCGAGTAAAACGTCTACCGCCATTTGCAGCATGGCAGATTGCCTTTGCTGGCCCAGCAAGGTAAAATGGGTGGCCACATGCGGGAGTTGTTGCCTGAATTTGGCATAAAAATCATGAATCAAATTTTTATTAACCGCCAAACAACGGCGGTAACTCTGTCGGGCCAGGCTGGTTTTAGGTAAATCGGCCCGGGTAAACGGATGTAATGCCCGCAACAGCTGATGCAGATCCTGAAAGCGGTCTTTGGGATCCTCCTGAAGCAGTTGTTGGATGATGCCGACCAAACTTTTGGATGCATTAATTTTTAAATCAAAACTGTCCTTGGGCAAGCGTTTGAACTGCGCGCGCCGGTAATCGGGTTTGTTGAATTTTTTACGCGATTCCAGAATTTCATATACCGTAGATCCCTGATACAGGTCTTCCGACGTCATAATTTTAAATGCCAATAAACCCAAAGAATATTGATCAGAGGCACACATTTCATCCAGACTCAGGCTCTTTCCATCATTTCGGAGCAGTTCTGGACTGCCATAGCGGCATAAATCCATGTAACGGTTGAAAGATTGTTCACCGGTGGTAACCCGGTGCAAATCAAAAGGAGATATCATAATTTGCCATTCATCGTCTATAAAAACTTTGGAAGGGCGCATATTGGTGTGCAAAATTCGTTTGTGCCGCAAATAATCGAGCGCTTCTGCAAGTTGATACAGCCAGTCAACGGCTTGCGCAACGGGGCGTGGTCCTGTCTTTTCGATGGCTTGAGGCAGGGTAGGGCCGTGAACATATTCGGTGATGATAAAATAGGGGTAAGAATTTAATTCATGATCAAGCAACTTGATGACGTTGCGGTGCCTGAGATCGGTGAGTTGTTTGATCTCCTGCTTAGCTTCATCGCTCAATTCCGGTGTTTTGAGCACCATTGCCACAGCATGGCGCTGGGTATCAACATTTTGAATACGGTACACTATGGAAGAGCCCCCTTCTACCAATTGGTCTTGCCGCAAATACCGTTTGGGGCGCAAGCGCAAATCCAGAATTTCATGAATGATTTTATCCCGATTGTCAAAACCCTCAAAAATGGCTTTTTTATTGGCAATGTCGAAATAGGCTGCCAATACATTTTGCCGAAAAATATCCAATTGATTTTGAAAACTCAACCGAATGCGATTGCGTTCAATGTTGGCTTCATTCCCAATCAAAGCTGCATTTACCTGATTTTCAACAAATGCATATCGGCCCTGATTCTGGGCCAATGCTTGACGTTCTTGCTCGCACTTTTGTAAAAAATCGGCGTATTGATTAAAAGCTTCTGCTAAATTGCCTTCCGCCAGCAATTGATCAATGTTGTTTCCTGCCATAGGATCGGTTTATTTCATGCAATAATACAATAATTCAAATCCTTAATTACACCGGAAATGATTCAGAAAGGGGGCTTCCTTTTATTTGTTTAATAAATTAAAAATCTCCATATGTATAAGCCTGCTGCAAATCATCGGGCCAACGCGGAATCACCACCCAAAAACCGACCGAATGCAATTGGGGTAAATCAAGATAAAACAACCAGTTCTCTTCAATTTTTTCTCCGTTAATGGGGTTGTTATCCTCCATTTCTATGGGCAGCAGGTTCAAGGTTGCGTGGTTCAAATGGGCAAATATGGCATGTGCTATGGCTGCCCGATATTCCTGGGGATCGTCGAAATCGCTTGCCGGGGTGCTTTCCGACAGTTTTTGTGCCATAAAATTAAAGACCGATTTGGGCGTAAGGTAGTCGTGTAAAACCGTGTTTAGTGCCTGACGAAACAGGCTCGGGATGCTGCGCCAATCGGGACCAAATTGTGTTTGCTGCTTCAAGACATCTTCCTCCGGGAGTGACCACTGCAAGCCATCCAGTTTGAATTCGCGGGCTATCACCAGCATCACTTGCTCCGACAAAGGCAACTCTTCATCGATAAAGCAAGTGTTCCAGGCGGCATCGCCATCGGTGTTTTCGCGCGGAACGGTGATAAGTACTTTAAAATTGGTTTTTTCAGGCATCTCCAGTCCAAAACCCCATTCAGAATCAATCGAAAAGGACGCATTTTCAGGAACAGGAAAACTGTCTGTACCTGCATCTGCCTGTGCTTTGTAATCCAGGGGAATGAGGTGCAATTTCCCGCGTTGTGCGTAAGCGCGCTCATACGCCTGAACCCCTAGTTCGGGATCAACCCAAACATCTTGTGTAATGAAATCATGAAAGGAAAAACTGCTTTCTGCATTGTAAATGCCATCTGTTAGGGCTGCAAACAGCACGTTTCCAAAATTTTGGCCCGGAACCAGGGCCAATTGTTGCTTAACCTCATCCTCAGGTATAAGCCATTCCATTTGCGGCAATCGGGCATGTTGCACCACAATGGAGGCACACATAGGCGCATGGGGCGCCGCAGCATCGAAACTGCCTTTGCTGTACTGCTGATTTTGACTTTCGTGCACAAAAGCATGGAAATTCAAATACTTGAAATCAGGGGTCTGAAAATCGAAAACCCAGCAATCAGGATTTTCAGACTGTTCGGGCAGGAGTTGTAAAACGCCCCGGTCGAGGTAGTTTTTTAACAAGTTGCCCGATTGATTGGGGTCCACAAATGCCAGGTCGCGGCGGCCGACACAGCCGGCGAAACTCAATGGACCCTGGCTCCAGTGCAAGTAAGCTTCAAGCGCCGATTTGAGGATTTCACGAAAAGGCCGGGCCCCGTTTTTTTGCAGTCGAGCCCGAACCATTTCGGGGTCAATTTTCCAATCCAGGTTGGTTAAATTGTATTCCAGGCGAATGACACGTCGGATGGTATCTTCCAGGGTGTTTTCGCCCGTTCCCAACTGAGTTTGCAACCATTGGGCGGCTTCGGGCGCAAAAGGATGGCGGTCCAGGATGTACAACAAGGTGCGGCGTTCAATTTCGGTGATTTTTCCGCCATCCATGGCTTTATTAAACAAAGTACCGGCATTTTCAAGTGTAATTGCTTCTTGATCAAAAGACTCGGCCAGATTAAGCAAATCGGCAGCGTAACGGACTTTTTGAATTACTTTGTAATATGCCATGAGGGTACTTTTTTGTTGGATGGTTTAAGCGGTTTCACGCTTGCATGTGGTGAGATTCAAACAAATGTATTCCGAATCTGGTGTGCAAAACCTGTTTGGGGCATTAACTTTGTTTAAATTTTAGGCGCCGTTGCTGTACTTTTGTGCATCCTGTCATACAATTAGCCACTTTCATGCGCCAATTTTTTTCTTCCAAGCCCAATCGCTTGTGGATGATCCTTTCCGGATTTTTCGTGACCAATGCCCTCGTCGCCGAGTTTATGGGGGTGAAATTATTTTCCCTGGAAAAGACATTCGGATTTGATCCCGTAAACTGGTCATTTATGGGCGTTGATAATCTGTCATTTACACTCACTGCCGGCGTTTTGTTGTGGCCGGCCGTGTTTATCATGACTGACATCATCAATGAGTATTACGGGCCACGCGGCGTTCGTTTTTTGTCGTATTTAACTGCCGGCCTGATTGCTTACGGGTTTACCATGTTGTTTTTCGCCTTGCAGCTGGAACCTGCCGATTTTTGGAGAACGGCCCATATAAAATCCTATTGGTCGGTGGAGCAACAGGAAGCCATGCGTATGCAGGTGGGAGATTACAATGCTGCTTATTCGGTGGTTTTTGGGCAAAGTTTGTGGATCATCGTGGGTTCTTTGGTTGCGTTTTTGGTTGGCCAGGTAGTGGATGTGGGTATTTTTCACGCCATTAAGGCGAAAACCGGCGAGGGGCGTATCTGGTTGCGATCAACCGGTAGTACCCTGGTTTCGCAGTTTCTCGACAGTTTTGTGGTGGTTTTTATTGCCCTTTACATCGGCCAGGGTTTGCCCTTTTTGCAGGTTTTGGCGATATCCATCATGAATTATTTTTACAAAGGTTCCATGGCGCTTCTGCTTACACCCATCATATATGCCGTGCACCATGCCATTGAATGGTATTTGGGTGCGGAATTGGCCACGGAAATGAAAAATGCAGCACAGCAGGCAGCCTGATTTTATTTCTTCCCTGGAAGAATTGCGAAGCCTCGTCATAACTGGCAGCATGCATGGCCCGGCAGCAGAAGGGTGGTCTGTGATTCAGGCTTAAAACCTGCACAAAAAATAGGAGTCCTGCAAACAGATGCCATAAACCCGGGCCATGCAGGCAGTATTTGCTTATGGCTCTTGCCAATTTTTTGCCGCGTTTGGGTATATTTGCCGCCATTTTAAATTCAAATTACTTGAAACCAGAAATATTGTTTGAGGATGAGCAGATCCTGGTGGTAAACAAACCTGCCGGACTCTTAACCATTCCCGACCGTGCAGGCCTGCAGACGAGTTTGCTCAAATGGCTGCAACAACGATACGACAACGTTTATACGGTGCATCGTCTCGACCGGGAAACGAGTGGTTTATTGTGTTTTGCCCGGAATGAAGCAGCGCACCGGCATTTATCCATTCAGTTTGAAAAACATACGGTCGACAAATTTTATTTCGCGCTGATAGATGGCATCCTGCATCATGAGGAAGGCGAAATTGACAAACCGATTGGCGAACATCCAACGATTTCGGGTAAAATGGCCATTGTGCACCAGGGCGGCAAGCCTTCCCTGACTTTTTACCGGGTGGCGGAACGATTTAAGCATTTTACCCTCGCTGAAGTATTGATTAAAACAGGCAGAACGCACCAGATTCGGGTTCATTTCAACAGCATCGGGTATCCTTTGGCGGTAGACGCCCTGTACGGCCGCCGTGCCGCCTTTTTTCTATCGGAAATTAAAGGTCGAAATTATAAAAGCGGGAAGTTTTCGGAGGAAGAACGCGCCATTATGGAACGTACCAGCCTGCATGCTGCCCGCTTGCGACTGGATCATCCCGTAAGTCTCGAACGGCTCGAATTTAAAAGTCCAATTCCAAAAGATTTTCAGGCACTGCTCACTCAATTGCGCAAATGGGGCGGATAACAAGGATGATATTGTTCCAAATTTGGATAATCGGAAACAATCAAGCACATTTTCTGCAAATGGTTCATTTTGCCAAATAAAATACCTTTTCTACATTTGTCCGAATGAAGCATTTTCATTCAATCTAAACCTTTTAACATTTATGAGAAAATACGTAACCCTTTTCCTTTTGTTGCTTGCCCTCAATTTGGCAACCAGCAGCGCATCTGCACAAGGTACCAATGGCGTGAGTTTCAAATACATCCGCTACAATTACGTAAATCCGAATCCAACCCTGAAAAATTGGCAGGACATCTATGAAAATGCAGGAGGCTCTGGCTTTCAACTGGCTTTTCATCACAAACTCGACAAAAATACCTACCTCGTGGTTCCGGCAACGGTTGGGGTTGGGGCTTATCCCACAGATCGGTCATTCACCGATAAATTGTTGGTAAATGCAGATGTTTTGTTTCAGTATTTGCTGCTTCCGCAAAATTATATTTTAAACCCTACGCTGCATCTTGGAGTGGGTACCACCTGGGATACACCCGGGAAACGCGCCGATTTTAATTTGCCCATCGGCCTGGGTTTAAATATCCGCATGACCGACTATTTCAGTTTCGTGGCACAATCACAGTATCGGCATTCCATTCAAAATCGGAATGGTTGGCAACACAGTGTCGGTTTTGTGCTCAACATGGGCGCCGACACACCGAAAGACCGCGATGGCGATGGCATAAGCGATGAAATGGATAAATGCCCGGATGTGCCGGGCTTACCAAGCTTGCTCGGCTGCCCCGATCAGGATAATGACGGCATTACCGATGCCAATGATAAATGCCCGGATGTACCCGGTTTGCCTGAATTGGCTGGCTGCCCCGATCAGGACGGAGACGGGATTACCGACAAATTGGATGATTGCCCGGATATTGCCGGACCTGCTGAATTTAAAGGCTGCCCGGATAGCGACAGCGATGGAATTCCCGATTCTGTAGACAAATGCCCGAAAGAAGCCGGACCTGAAAACAACCAGGGATGTCCGTTCCGCGACCGCGACGGCGATGGAATTGAAGATAAAGACGATGCCTGCCCTTCGGAAAAAGGCACAATCGCAACCAAAGGATGTCCAGACCGGGATGCCGACGGAATTGCAGATAAAGCAGATGCATGCCCGGATAAAAAAGGCCTTGCCCAGTTTAAAGGATGCCCCGATACCGATGGCGACGGTGTAGCCGACCCCGACGACCGCTGTGTGGACACCCCGGGCCCGGTGAGCAACAAAGGATGCCCCGAAATTAAAAAGGAAGATAAAGCCAAGGTAGAACTGGCCATAAAAGCCGTCCAATTTGAAACAGGAAAAGATGTATTGTTGGCAAGCTCGAAAAAAGTACTCGATGAGGTGGCCGCTGTGCTGATCAAATATCCTGCATACAGCCTCAACATCTCGGGCCACACCGATGCAGTTGGGGATGATAAATGGAATCAGCAATTGTCGGAAAAACGAGCCAAAGCCGTTGCTGATTATCTGATCTCCCAGTCGGTCGCAGCCAATCGCCTGATGAGCGCCGGTTATGGTGAATCCAAACCCATTGCCGATAACAAAACCAAAGAAGGACGCGAGGCCAATCGAAGAGTTGAATTTGACCTGATTATCAAGTAGTTAGCGTAGGTTCGAATTGCTATTGGCCATTAACATCCTTAAATGCCTCATTTTATTGGATCAGAAGGGCCCAAAGATCTTCGTAGGGAATAATTTCTACAGCTAGTGATTGACTGGCATCCTGAGGTGGCAGACTATCCAGTACTGCCATCTCTTTTTTGATTTTGCGCTCGGCGCTCCCTTTTTCATAGCGTATTTTGCCCAAAGCAAGTAACATTTTGGTAAAACTGGCACTTCTTCGATTCATTTCGTTGTCGAGGTAACGCTTTCGATATTTCTCAATGGCCTCAATGGAACGGCCGTATCCCTCTAAGTCATCTTTCTCTGCCAAACTAAAAAGCAGCGGCAACAAGACCAATGGAATATTCATCCCCTCCTTATCCCGGTCG